>JBOHBL010000001.1:0-8978 GCA_050698295.1 Rubrobacteraceae bacterium
GCCGCGAAGGACTCGGCTCCCAATTCCGCTTCACGCTCCGCCGAGCGTAAAAGAAGGCATCAGGTTTCAGGCATCAGGCAACTTGCCTGGCTCGGGTTGTTTGCGAAACCGGGTGGAATAGAGAGTCGAGGTGAAAAGCGCGAGTCGCGAATCGAAAAACAACGATTCGCGAACCCTCGGAGTCCGGGATCATACCAAGTCCGGATAATCACCAGCGCATTCTCCTCCGGGAAGCGCGCGTTTGCAGGACATAGCATGCTACGTCTCCACGGAGCGGGTGCGAATCCGATGCGAGATTCTTTAGCCGGACTCGGGATCACCCACCCGGATTCGTTATTAACCCTCGTTTAAGGACCTTGCAAGGGACTCGTAAGATCTTCCGCCTATATTGAGTTCGTAGTCGAAAGCGAGAAACGGAAGGAGTCGAGATGGCGGATACGGTGATGAAGGCGGTGATGGGGCTCCTCGCGGGGTTCCTGCTCGTGACGCTCGTCGTGATGATGGCGCTGGCGTTCGGATACATGGGATGAACGGGTTCCCCGCGCCCCGCCTCGTCTGCCCCGCCTGCGAGCGGGGCGGGCTCCGCGATTTCGGGGGCGTGTCGGCGCGACGCGAATTCTGCGGAGGCTTCCTCGGGGGCGGGGTGCTCGACACCCTCCGCCGGATAACCCGCCTCCCGGAAGCCCTCGGGAGCCACGCCTGCGAATGCGGACACCCCGAAATGCGCCGCCTCCCCGACGGCGTTTACTGGTGTCCGGCCTGCGGCGCGGAAGTCCTCCCCGTCGAGGCCGCGGATGAACGGTCCCAAACCTTAAATTTCCATTACGAATCGGCGGGTTGCGGCGAAGAGCCTTGCCGACGCGACGCGCCCGCGCCAGACTCGCCGTGACGACGGACGAAACGAAGATCACGACCGGGGCGGCCTATGGCTGAACCGACGGTTCTTCTCGCGCTCGCAGCCGGGGTCGCGTCGTTTTTCTCGCCGTGCATGCTGCCGGTGATCCCCGCCTTCCTCGCGCAGTTGGCGGGAACCTCCCTCGGATATGAAGACCTCCGCCGCCGGGACGTTCTTTTTAGCGTCGCGCTTTTCGTAGCGGGGTTCTCCATGGTTTTCGCCACGCTCGGCGTGGTTCTCAGCGCGGCGCTCGCGGACATCGCGACGGAGGCGCTCGCCTGGCTCTCGCGGCTAGCCGGGACTGTCGTCATCGTGCTCGGCCTCCACCTCTCGGGGCTTCTTCGCATACCGCTCCTCGACCGGGAGTACCGGATGGGAAGACCGCGCGTGGGAAGCCGCATCACTCCGCTCCTCTTCGGTGCTTCGTTCGCGGTCGCGTGGACGCCGTGCGTCGGACCGATTTTGGGCAGCGCCCTCGCCCTCGCCGCCTCCCAGCCCGCCTCGGCCTTCCCGCTCCTCGTGGCGTACTCCATCGGACTCGGCGCGCCTTTCCTCCTCGTCGGCCTCTTCCCGACGCGGGCGTTCGCCTTTATAAAGCGCCACCGGAAGCTCGCGAACCGGATGCACATCGCCTTCGGCTTTGTGCTCATCGCGATGGGAGTCCTCGTGTTCACGAACAAGCTCAGCCTGCTGGCGAGCTTCCCGCTCCTCAAGGAGGTCATACTGTGAGGCGCGTAACCACGAAGCCATTATTATTGCTTTCCACCCTCGCGCTCACTATCGCCGCCATCATCTTCATCGAAACCCGCTTCGACGCGGCCTCGCCGGACACCGGGGTGGCGACTTCTCAGCCCGTCGCCCGAACCGCCGCGCCGGAGCCGCCCGAAACCGCGGAGACGACGCGAAATGAGGAGCGAACCGGTATGGAGGAGGCCGGAGAGGAGAACACCGACGAGGCAGAGGACAGGGATCCCAGCTCCGAGCGCATCGCGGGCAAAGAGGCCGAGTATGAGCGGGCGCATGAGATCGTCGCTCCGACGGGGTTCGTGAACACCGACGGCGTGACCATCGGCGAGAACCTCGGAGAGAAGGTGATCCTCCTGGATTTCTGGACGTACTCTTGCTACAACTGCCAGAACACGCAGCCGTACCTGAACGCCTGGCAGGAGGAGTACGCGGACGACGGCCTCCTCATCATCGGCGTCCACAAGCCGGAGTTCGAGTTCGAGAAGGATTACAACGGCGTCGCCGAGGCGGTGGAGCTCGCCGGAATAACCTATCCGGTCGTCCTCGACAACAACGACGCGACGTGGGACGCCTATGATCAGCGTTTCTGGCCGACAATGTACCTCGTGGACTCCGACGGCTTCGTCAGGTACAAGCACATCGGAGAAGGCGCCTACGACGAAACGGAAGCCAAAATACAGGAGCTTCTCGCCGAACGCGACCGGATAAACTCGGGTTCGTGAGATCCTTCGCGGGTGGGGCAAAAGCCCCCTCGCGCGAGGGGCGGAGGAGCCGAATACGTCTTTTCGACTCCTCCATTCCTCCCACTCCTCCACTCCTCCCGGAAGTTAGAAATACTTTTCGCAGTCTGGTACACTTTTCCCGCTCCAGCTTCGGAGCGAGTCCCTCGCGGGGGCGTAGTTCAGTTGGTTAGAACGCCGGCCTGTCACGCCGGAGGCCGCGGGTTCGAGTCCCGTCGCTCCCGCTTTTTTAGCTATCAGCTATTTCTTTGGAGGTCATCCATGACACAGCCCGTAAACGTGACGACGGATTCGTTCGAGGACGAGGTGTTGAGCTCAGATCTCCCGGTGCTGGTGGATTTCTGGGCGGAGTGGTGCGCTCCCTGCCGCCAGGTCGCCCCGGTCATCGAGGAGATGGCCCGGGACTTCGAGGGAAGCGTCAAAGTGGCGAAGGTGGACGTGGAGGCGGAGCCGTCGCTCGCGGGTCATTACGGGGTGTCGAGCATCCCGACGATAGCCCTCTTCGAGCCGGGCGAGCAGCCGAAGGCCGTAATGGGGGCGTTGCCCAAAGAGATGCTCGTCTCGGCCTTCGAGCTGGAGAGGTTCTCCGCTTGATAGCCTCCCCCCTGTGCCGTAGAATCTTCTCCGGTTCGCCACTCCAGGCGGGATAGCTCAGTTGGTAGAGCACATGACTGAAAATCATGGTGTCCCCGGTTCGAATCCGGGTCCCGCCACTCCTATTTACCCTGCAAATCACAAGAAAACAGTAGGCTCCGGTTTTTGCTGCCGGAGCCCTTTTACTGCAACCGTACTGCAACCGGGCCTCAGCCCAGCGCCTCGTCCATCGCTCCCGCCGCCGCGTTGCCCATACCGGGCAGGACGTGAGAGTAGGTGTCGAGGGTGATCGCTATGGTGGAGTGGCCCAGGAGCTCCTGCACGATCTTGGGATGAACTCCTCTCGCAAGGAGCAGGGTAGCACAAGTGTGCCGGAGGTCATGGAACCGTATCCTAGACAGACCAGCCTTCTGCAGCAGCGGCCTGAACGACCGCTGGCATAGGTTGTGCCTGTCGATCGGCGTGCCCGTCTCCGTGGTGAAGACGAGCCCATGATCTCGCCACAGCCCCGCGACCCTCATCCGCTCCTCCAACTGGCGCTTACGGTGATGCTTCAGGGCTTCCGTAGCTCCGATGGTCAAACGGACCTGGCGCCGGCTCTTCGCGGTCTTCGGGGTAGTGAAGACGGGGCGTCCCTCGCTCGAACCGGCCAGGCTACGCCGGACTTGTAGAGTGCCAGCCTCCAGGTCCACGTCTTCCCACTTCAAGGCCAGCAACTCGCCCTGCCGGAGGCCCAGGTGTATCGCCACGGCATACAGAGCTTCGAGCCGGTCTCCGGCTTCGGCGGCCGTCTGGAGGAAGAGGCGCGCCTGCTCGGGGGAGAGGGGCTTTATCTCTTCCCGCCGGACCTGCGGGGACTTCACGCCGGCTACCGGATTCCGGGGTATAAGGTTGTCGATCACGGCTTGATCCAGGGCCTTCCGCAACACGAACCGGAGGTACTGGACCGTCCTGGGGGAGAGTCCTGCGTCGAGCTTCTCCCGCAACAACCCTCTCACATGGGTGGCGGTGAGGGTCTTCAGCCGGATGCGTCCCAGGACAGGAACAGCGTGCTTGCTGATGAGTTGCCCGTAGCTCGAATAGGTAGAGGCCTTTACCGTGTCCCGCACACAATCCGAGAGCCACCGCTCCAGGAACTCCTCGACGGTCAGCGTCCCGGCGTCGAAGACCAGTCCCTCCTCCCGATCCGACAGCGCCGTCGCCAGCTTCGCCGCCACGTCCTTTCTCGTCTTGCCGTAGATCGTCTTCCGCTTGCGACCCTTCGTCGTGTAGACGGCGTACTGGGCCATCCACCCGCCGCTCTTGCGGCGGGAGATCGAGCCCTCGCCGTTCCCGCGCTTACCCATCTTCTCTTCTCCTTTCCCACTCCCGGACGCTCGCCTCGTACCACACCGGCCCCATAGCCAGCTTCCGGTTCGGCCGGGGGATGTTCTTGAAGTTCCTCCGGGAGAGGTACGCCAGCACCGTCTCCCGCTTTATCCCCAACCTCCGGGCGAGCGCCGTCGCATCCAGCACCTCGTAGCCCTCGGGCACTTCCAGCCTGTCCAGATCCACCTCCCTGACCATAAACAACAGCATAAAGTAATTATTGATCGACTAGCAGGATTATCAATAGATAATTGACTGCGGGACTGAGGATTTTCGGGAGTTACCTGCGTCCTACGCTCGGCTGACGTCGATCTTCGAGCCACTTCTCCAGCTCCCTGCGGCTGACCCGGACGCTGCGCCCGATCCTGACCGACGGAATCTCACCCTCCCCGACCAGCTCGTATGCTCTACTGCGTGCGATCTGCAACATCTCCGCCACCTCCGGGACCTTCAGGTACTCGTGCTGCCCGTCCATTTACACCTCCTGGTATCTTTCGCGTCTGCCTCGATACTAGTGCGCCCGGCCCAGCTTCAGTACCGGAATCCGAAGCTCCTTCCAATTCCGGGTACGCATCGGACGTTTGACAGAACTGTTGTCTAGAAGTACACTGTTGCACGTAATGCGCAACTATATTGATTCTGACAACAAAGTGATATCCCGGGCCGTAAACGAGTTGGATCCTCTTCTCCCTGGTAACTGGCGCACCAGCTTGCGGTTCGAGTCCTTCGGGCAACACCGGGGCTTCGACGCGCTGCTCAAAGTCTGTGCTCCTGACGGTACGTGTGGCACCTTGCTCCTTGAGGCGAAGAACCGGGCCGAGCCGAAGGATGTGTCCAGAATCGCCGACCAGTTGACGTTCTATGGCCGGTTACCCGATGGAGAAGTGGCGACGCCGGTGCTCGTGGCCCCATTTCTGAGCTCGCGCACCCGGGAGCGGCTGGAGGAGCAGAGGGTGGGCTACGTGGACCTTACCGGCAACATCCGGGTTGCCCTGGACCATCCTGCCCTCTTTGTCCGGTCGAGTGGGGCCGAGCGCGACCCGCGGCGTGAGGAGCGGCCGGCTCGGACGCTAAAAGGAGCGAAGGCAGGGCGGGTAGTGCGCGCCCTCTGCGACTTCACACCGCCCGTAGGCGTCCGGGAGCTGGCGGGGAGGTCTGGCGTGGACCCGGGTTACGTATCGCGGGTCTTTACCCTGCTGGAGAAAGAGGACCTCATCCAGCGAGAGAGTAGGGGACCGGTTACCAACGCCGATTGGCGAGCCCTGATCCGCCGTTGGACCGAAGACTACTCACTGTTCGCCAGCAACCGCACGGCCTCTTACCTGGAACCGCGCGGATTGAGCTCTTTGCTCCGCAAACTCCCCGGCTCGGGCCTCCGCTACGCCGCCACCGGTTCCCTCGGTTCGGCAAGCGTCGCGCCAGTCGCGCCCGCCCGCCTCGCCGTCCTCTTTGTTGACGACATGGAAGACGCCGCCGAGCGTCTCGGTCTGCGCCTGGCTGAGGCTGGGGCCAACGTAATTCTGGCCGAGCCGTTCGATCCCGTGGCCTACGAACGATGCCGGGAGCAAGAAGGAATCACCTATGTGGCGCTCAGTCAGAACGCAGCGGATCTACTCACCAGTCCCGGGCGTGGCCCCAACGAAGCGGAAGAGCTGATGGACTGGATGGCTAAGAACGAAGATGCCTGGCGCTCCTGATCCGGAATACGTCCTCGCCCGCAAGGTGCTCCTCGACGCGCTCGAAGCACTGGGCGACCAGAGAGCAGCGGTCGTTCTCGTCGGCGCGCAGGCTATCTACCTCCACACCGGCGACGCCGACCTCGCCGTAGCGCCCTACACCACCGACGGCGATGTTGCGCTCGACCCTTCCAGACTAAAGGATGCCCCTAAGCTCGCCGAAGCCCTCCGCGGAGCCGGCTTCTCGGCCGACCTCCAGCAAGTGGGGAGCTGGATAATGAGCCTGCTGCTCGAAGGTAAATCCGTGGACGTAAAGATAGACTTCATGGTGCCGGAGGCCGTCGGCGGCCCCGGTCGACGTGGCGCACGCCTCGGACCGCACGGCAACAAGACCGCCCGCAAAGCACGCGGGCTCGAAGCAACACTCGTCGACCAGCAGCGGAGAACAATCGAAGCCCTCGATGATGAAGATGGCCGAGCCTTCGAGATAGCGGTTGCGGGGCCAGCCGCCCTTCTCGTGGCGAAGCTCCACAAGATAGCCGAGAGGGTAGACAGCCCCGGCCGCAGCGAGGACAAAGACGCTCTCGACGTCCTCCGTCTCCTCCGGGCGGTCTCCACGGAGGCTATGGCCGACGGCGTTCGCACGCTCTTGAACGCGGAGATCTCCACCGGTGTGACCGAAGAGGCGCTCTCCTTCCTGCGGGATCTGTTCTCCGAGCCGTCCCGGCCGGGCTGCTGGATGGCGGCGCGGGCAGCCGCTCCGCTGGAGCCCGAAGACACGATCACCGCGTCCTGCGCCGTCCTTTCCCAAGACCTTCTACAGGCGGTCATGCCATGACCTCGCGACAATGCGCGCCAATCGGTCGTCTCAGATACGGAATCCGAACTCTCTTCCAATTCCGGGCACGGACAAGGCTGGGAGCGGAAGGAGTAAATCTATGGAGAAGTCTGACGGAAGGTAAGCCCACGGACCGGCAAACGAGAAATCCAGAGCACTGCAAGGATGCGCCTGCTGCTGAAAGGTTCCGAAAGCTCCTCGACGAGTGGATGGCCGACGACTCCGGCTACGACGAAGAAGCCTGGCCCGAGCTAAAGAAGACCCTCGACCGGAATCGACACGAGGCCGGTCAGTATCGTAAGCTATTCGACTAAATCATCCTGCTCGCCGCGAGACGGCTCAGGCGCTACCCTGACCAATGCCTGGAGAGCGAACCGTCACCACCGAACAGGGGATCTTTCTCCGGCAATGCCACGTTGCCGATGTTCTCGAGCACCTCCGGACGCTCGCCCTCCTCGCCAGTGCGGAGGTCATAATTCTCCTGTCCCTTCGGATACGCTCCGATCACCGAAAACCCGCCGCTGGAGTCCTCGTTTTTATGACCCACGCCAGCGGGGATCACCACGACATCTCCCGCTTCGACCTCGACCGTCTCTCCTTCCGGACCTCCGAAGGCAAGTTGTGCGCTGCCGCCGATCATGCATAGCACCTCGTGCGCGTTCGAGTGATAGTGATGATAGGAGAATACCCCGTCCACCCAGGCTCCTTCCCAGCTGTTCCCGGTGAGCAACTCCTTGCACTGCGAGGGGTCGCGCTCCGATTCATCGAGCGCCTGCGGGTAGACGAGCAGGGGCAGATCCGGGTTGTTGGGGATGCGGCCGTCATCATCGAAGAAGTGCTTACGTGTCTCGATCTCTCGCCCTCCGTTGTCCACTTGATCCTCCCGAGTAATCGTTCCAGGATGCGCGACTAATTCTAAAGCCACCCCTCTGGAATCTCGAACTCGGCTATGACGGGCGCATGGTCACTCTCCGGGTACTTCACGTCGGTGGCAAAGGAGATCGACTCATCGTGCAACAGCTCGTTGTGGATGTCGGACTCCTCGAAGTATTGGAGCATCCTGCGGCTGACCAGCAGGTGGTCTATCATCTCGCCCTTCCCAAGGTACAGTAGAGAATACCTGGCAGGCTCGGGAATGCTCTTCTCCACGGGCACCATGACCCGCTCGGCGAGATCCGGGTTGCCGTGGCTCTCCACGTCTCCCCGTATCGCCTGCAGAGGAACATCATCTGTATCAGCGTTGAAGTCCCCGCAGGCTACGATCAATGCCCGCGGGTCTTCGTCGAAGATCTCATCTATCAGCATCCTTGTCTCCAGAGCCTGCCCTACCCGCTTCATCGAGGAGAGGAAGAACCCTTCCGCCCACCCCGAAGCCGTCTTCCAGGTATAGCGGTCCTCTTTCTGCTCGGGGATATCCGTCGGCCTCTTGGATTTCAGGTGGACGTTCAGGACGTGGAGGATCTCCTCGCCCATCCGGATCCTGCACCTAAGGATCGGTCTCTCCCAGCTTATCTTCTCGGCCTCCTCCCTGAGAAGTGCCTCGTCTACATCGGCCCCTGAGTCCTTGTCGGTGACGGTGCGGTAGTAGGGGGCGGGAGCGTAGACGTGCTTGTATTGGGCGTACTCGGCCCTCGAGGCTCGCTTCGAGGACGCCGGGCGCCTTTCCATAGCCGTCGAGGCCGGAACCCACTCGCCGTGGGTGAGTCGGCTTCTCGAGGAGTGCGGACACGAGGTCGTGGTCGCCAATCCCCGCAAAACACGCCTGATCCACGCGGGCTCCCGCAAGAACGACAGGATCGACGCCGAGAAGCTCGCGAGGCTCCTTCGCTCGGACGCGGAGCTTCTCTACCCGATCGTCCACCGCGGCGAGGGCGCGCAGGCGCACCTCGCCCTCGTCCAATCCCGCGAGGCTCTCGTCCGCAGCCGCGCAAGGCTCATAAACCACGTCCGCGGGACGGTGAAGTCCTTCGGGGCTCGCCTGCCGAAGTGCTCGACCGCCACGTTCCACAAGAAAGCCCCCGAGGGCGTTCCCCCGGAACTCGAGGAGGCTCTCCGCCCGGTGATCGAGGCCATAGCGTCGCTCACGAAGACGATCTCGGACTACGAGAGGAGGATCGGGG
>JBOHBL010000002.1:0-1661 GCA_050698295.1 Rubrobacteraceae bacterium
GATCAGGACTTTCGTCTTCTCCGCCATGAGCTAGTTTCTGTCGTTCTGCGACGCCTGCAGTTGTCCGATGCGCTGGCGCGCGATGCGGTCGAACTCCGCCCTGCTTCGTTCGGAGTCGTCCACCAGACCGCCGAAAGTGTTGCGGTCGAGCGTCATCGTCTCGACGCCTCCGGCTGCCCGCACCGTCGCCGTGCGCTTGCCCCCGTGCATCAAGCCGATCTCACCGAAGTACTGCCCCTCTCCCAGACGACTGACGAGGATCTCCTCCTCGTTGGGCTGATCCCGCAGCACCTCCACCTGTCCTCTGGTGATGATGTAGAACTTGTCCGCCGGGTCGCCCTGCTTGACGATGACCTCTCCGGGCGCGAAGGTCTCGCGCTCCAGCTTGGAGGAGGCTATCCCCAGGCTGTTTGAATCCATGTCCTTCTCCTTGAAGATACCGACCAGGTACTTGTTGCGGACCTCGCGCGCCTGGACGAGGAACGCGATGACGGTCGGGATGACGACGAGCGTGTTGTAACCCATGTGCAAATACGGTCGCGCCAGGAACCGGGCGGACTCGGCGCCGAAGATCAAAGACTCCACCAACCCGCTCTTTCCGAGGAGGCCAGTCTTGCCGCCCGCGGTGTAGAAGTTGGCCTGCGTCTCCTCGAAGCCGGCCGGGGTGGCGGTCAGGTTGTTGCCGCTCCCCGATATGTCCCAGAGTTGCTGCTGATAGGCGAAAACGAGCGGGTTCTCCAGGTAGAAGATGTAGCCGAGGAACAGGTGCTCGACTTCGTGGATGCTCGCGAAGATCATGGCTACCCACAGCCACTTGTTCCTGGGGAACCTGGTGAGCAGCCACAGCGCCCCGAGCCACACGAGCGAATCCCACACGAGATGCACCAGCTCGAAGTCGAGGAAGCCGAGGACGCCGCAGGCCGCGGGACCGACGGTGTTCGTGGGCTGGCCGTTCGCGTCGGGCATGACGATGGTGGTCGCGTACTGGCCGAAGCTGGTCGATGGCGGCGGGCAGGCGAGCGTGCCGTTCAAGGCTCCGAGTTGTATGACCTGCAAAGCGTGTTCGCCGAGGTGGAGGACTTGCAAAGCGGCGACCACGGCGAAGACCGCGATCCAGCTATAGTGCTGGAACTTCCACAGCCCCTCGAAGAGGGCGAGAGGGATCCAGGGTATGACCGCCAGGATGGCGATGGTGTAGATGGGCTGGTCCGTCATGAACGCCCACGCCTGAAGCGCCCACGAGGCCAGAGCCGTCACGATGACGACCTTTATCGGGATGCGCCGGAAGGAGACGAACCTCTCGAAGACTCCGCTGAACATCGCTCACTCCTCCCTGTCGCGCTGGACGAACTTGATGATCACGAACGCATCCACGGCCACCACGAACAACACGCACCCCAGCGCAAGCGGGATGTGGTAGATCCAATCTATCGTCTCGATCTGCCTCCCATCCTGCGCGAACGCCGCCCCCGCGTCCACGAGCATCACGCAAACGAACGCGGCTAACAGCAAACACCCCCGCGCGAGACTCCTCGCCTTCCGCTTCGCTGGACTCACCTCATACCTCCTGTGCATGTTCCCCGCCGCCGGCGGAACGTGTTTTCCGTAACAGGCGAAGCATAACCTGCTCTCATCGGACTCCGCATCACTCAATTTACGTA
>JBOHBL010000003.1:0-4786 GCA_050698295.1 Rubrobacteraceae bacterium
GCATCGCGCGCGGCTGGAGGGTTTCTCTCAACACGAGAAAGCCCACGAGAGCAGCCACGGCGGGCTCCAAACTCATGAGGACGCCGAAGACGCGCGTCGGGAGCTTTCGCAAAGCCTCCATTTCGAGGGAGTACGGGATGGCCGACGAAAGCAAAGCCACTCCGGCCCCGATGACGAGCACCTTCGGGTCGAGCAGCGACATGCCGCCCTGCGAAACTCCGACCGGGACGAGCGCGACGGCCCCTATGCACATCGCGAGCGCAAGCCCCGCCCCGCCGGGAAAGATGCTCCCGGTCTTCGCGCTCAGGATTATGTACGAAGCCCAGAAACACCCGGCGACCAACGCGAGCGCGACACCCACCGGGTCGAGGTCGAGACCGCCGAACGCTCCGATGGGGGCGAGCAATAGGATCCCACCCGCCGCGAGAACCACCCACAAAAGGTCAAGCAACTTTCGACTCCCCGCGATCGCGACCGCGAGCGGACCGGTGAACTCCAGCGTGACGGCCACCCCGAGCGGTATCCGGTCGAGCGAAAGGTAGAAACAGAGGTTCATCGCCGCTAAAGCCAGACCGAAAACCGTGGCAACGCCATACTCGCGAAGCGAATACCCCCTGAAAACCGGACGCCACATCAAAAGCAGGATCACAGCCGCAAACCCAACCCGTAAAAATACCGTCCCACCCGGCCCCGCAGCCTCGAAAAGACCTTTGGCTAACGCCGCCCCAAGCTGGAAACACCCAACCCCCAGTACCACCAACCCGGTCGGCGGTACCGACCCCGCAACGTCCCGCGCTCCCACGAAACCCCGCGCTATCCGCGAACGAACTCCCTGCAACCTTCACATCCTTCTCACGCGCCAACCTGAATACGACTCAGCGAGTGTACTATGACAATATGACAATTTCCATAGTCGTTTGCATGTGGCGATGTGGAGGTTTCTCCCGCCCGTACAATTATTCTGGTCAGAGGGACAAGGAGGCGTTATGACGGATTCGAACATAGCACGGCGGCGCCTCGCGAACCAGCTTCTCGCGCGACCCGAGTCTGGGCTGCCGGGCGAGGTGGTGAGGTGGTTCGGGGCGGTTCAGGCGCAGGACTATGCCGGTTCGCTATGGGCTATCGGGGTTCGCGTTTTGGGCGCGACCGGGGCCGGCGTCGAGCGGGCAATCGCCGAGAGGAGGATCGTCCGCACGTGGCCGATGCGCGGGACCATCCATCTCGTTCCCGCCGAAGACGCCAGGTGGATGCTCGACCTGATGACCCCGCGAATAATCGCCGGGAGCGTGAAACGCCACAGGGACCTCGACCTCGACGAAAAAGCGTTCGAAAGCGCGCGCGAGGAGATACAGGAAATCCTCGAAGGAGGCAAGGTCGTCACGAGACCCGACCTGATGCGTCACCTCGACTCGAGGGGGATATCCACGTCCGGTCAGCGCGGCTACCACATCCTCTCTCACCTCGCGCAGACGGGCTTCCTCTGCCTCGGTCCGAGAGAAGGCAAGCAGCCGACTGTCGTCCTGCTCGACGAGTGGGTACCGGAGAGCAGATCCCTGACCCGGGAGGAGAGCCTCGCGGAGATAGCGACGAGGTACTTCAGGAGTCACGGCCCGGCGACGCTCCACGACTTCGTGTGGTGGACCGGCCTGACCGTCGCGGATTGCAGGGCCGCGATGGATGGCATCTCCTCGCAGCTCGAAGAGTGGAGGGACGGGGACCGGACGCTCTGGCACATGCCGACCGGGGACGAGCCGGAAGGCGAGCCGGAGAGGGTGATGCTGCTCCCCTTCGTCGACGAGTACATGGTCGGTTACAGAGACCGCAGCGATTTCCTGAAGCCGGAGCACACGGAGAGAACCTTCCACGGCCTGATGAGCGTCGTGATCTCGGACGGGGAGATCGTCGGCATGTGGAAGCGCAAGCTCGCGTCGAAGAAAGTCGCCGTCGAACTCGACCTCTTCCGCGACCTCGACGGCGACGAGAGGCAATCTCTGAACAATGTCCTCCGCAGATACGGCGAGTTCCTGGGCAAGGACGCCGAACTTTCGAGAGCTTAGATCCCCTCCAGAGCATCGCGCACCGGGGTTTCGCCGGAGAGTATTTCGATGGCGCGGCGTTTGGTGTTCTCGAGTTCGAGGGTCTCGACGATGGCCGAAGCGACGTCATCGCGTGGGATCTCCCCATACCTTCCGAGTTGGGGGGCGGCGTCAATATTTCCGGTCCCCTCATCGTCGGTGAGGCGTCCGGGCCGGATGACTGTGTAGTCGAGGTCGCTGGTTTGGAGCGCGACGTCGGCTTTGAGCTTGGCGAGAAGGTACGGTTCCATCTCGCCGCGACCGCCGGGGTCGGCGTAGCCCATCGAGCTCACGATGACGTAGCGGCGAACGTTTTCCTGGTCCGCCGCTTCGATGAGCCTGACCGCGCCGCCGTAGTCCATCGTCTCCTTACGAGCATTCCCGCTCCCCGGCCCGGCTCCGGCGGTGAAGACGATGGCGTCGCAGCCGCGGACGGCTTCGGCAACCTTCTCGTCAGGGTCGCTTTCGAGGTCGAGGCGATGTGGCTCGGCGCCCAGGTTTTCGAGTTCTTCGAGTTGTTCGTCCTTGCGGGCCATGCCTCGCGCGTCGTGGCCCCGCTCGACGAGAAGGCGAGTGAGCCTCCTGCCGATCTTGCCCGCGGCTCCCGCGACGAGTACTTTCATGCCTTCTTCCTCCGGGTATCGTTTGCGTTGTCGGTGTGCATTTATACCCGCGACGGAGCGATGCAAGCCCTCGCGGATCGCCTCAACCTTCGGGTGCGATCTCGGGCGGCTTCTCGGATCCAGCCCCGAAGGCGAGTACGAGGAGGCCCGAGACGGTGCATAAAGCGCCCACGAGGCCCAGCGTGGCGAGCGAGCCGTAGCCAAGAGACAGCGCGCCGAGCGCCGCGCCGCGCCCTGTCCGAGGTAGATCGCCGAGGAATTCAAAGAGAGCGCGACGTTTTGGGTGCGGGGCGCGAGCTGGGTGACGCGGTATTGCTGGAGCGGGTTCAGCGCGAACCCGGCGGCGCCCCAGGCGACGAGGAAAACGAACACGCCGGCGAGCGCGAACGCCGTCTCCGCGAACATCGCAAGGAGAGAAAAAGAGGCCAGAGAGAGGGTTTGGACGGCCAGGATCCCGGCCGCCATCCTCCTGTACGGAATATTGTCCGCGCCGTATCCGCCGAGGCTGTTGCCGAAGATCGCAGCCATGCCGAAGAGAAGCAGCAGCGCGCTCACGCCCCTCCCTCCGAAACCGGTTATGTTTCCGAGCAGCGGGCTGACGTACGTGAAGACCACGAACCCGCCCATCATCCCGAGCGCGGTCAGCAGAAGGGCGACGGCGACCGGGACCTGCCTCAAGGCATCCACGCGCTCCCGGAGGCTCACGACTGGAGGGCTTTCCATGTGAGGGAGCAGGAATCGGACGCCGAGCGCGGCGAGCATCGCCATTATTCCGACCATCACGAACGTCGAACGCCAGCCGTGGACGGCGCCGATCAGGGTTCCGAGCGGTATTCCGATGACGAAGGCGAAGGTCAGCCCGCCCGTGACGACGGAGAGAGCGCGGCCCCGGTGTTCGGGCCGCGCAAGGCTCGAGGCGACCGCCGCCGCGTTCGGCGTGAACATCGCCGCACCGAGCGCGGCCAGAACGCGCAAAGCGAGCAGCAGAGAAAAAGTCGGGGCGACGGCCGAGGCGAAGTTCGCCAGCGTGAATAGCGTGATCGCCGCGACGAGGAGGCGTCGGCGGGGGGTCGATCCCGTCGCGGTGGCGAGGATCGGAGCGGCCACCGCGTACGTCACCGCGAACACCGTGATCAGATGTCCGGCGTTCGCCACCGAGATCGAAAGCTCCTCGGCGACTCCCTCCAGAAGCCCCGCGAAGACGAAGCTGCCCGTCCCGATGGCGAAGGTCCCGAGGGCGAGGACGAAGAGACGAAAGTTCAAAAGGACGCAGGCTTTCGGATCGGGTACGGAGCCGCCGAATTATACAGTCCCCCATCAACTTATCGGCGGGGATCCCGCTTCGAGGGTAGAATCTCCCCGTGTTCTCCGACTTCACGACTCTGGATGTATTTATCGGGCTGTTCGTTTTGCTGATCGTGGTTCGCGGGGCCAGGACGGGCTTTCTGGCTGGGGTTTTCTCGCTCGTGGGGGTGGTGATCGGGGCTTCCGTGGGGTCTCGGGTCGCCCGGCATCTGCTGCCGGAGGGCGAGAGCGCGGTCTTCAGCGCGGGCATCACGCTCGCGAGCATCCTCGCCTTCGCGGTCTTGGGCGACGTCATAGCGCGCTCCGTCGGGGGCTCGATCCGCTCTCGCCTCACGAGCCCGACCTCTTCGGCCCTGGACGGCCTCGGCGGAGCGGCGCTGGGGCTGGCTTTGTCACTGACATTGGTCTGGGCCGTCGGCGTCTTCGCGCTTCAGACCCCCCCGCTCGCGGGCGTCCACCCAACGCTGCAAAACTCGAGAGTCCTTCAGGAACTCAACCAGAGGATGCCCTCGAAACTATTGACGACCGCCGTGGCCCGGCTCGACCCGCTCCCGCAGATACGGGGTCCCGAAGTGAACGTCGAAGCCCCGGACGGGAGCGTGATCCAGGACCCCGACGTCCTCGCCGCGACCGCGGGAACGGTCAGGATCACGGGCATAGCCTGCGGCTACGGAGTGGAGGGCTCGGGCTGGGTCGCCGCCCCGGACCTCGTGGTGACGAACGCCCACGTGGTGGCGGGCGAAGCGGCCACCCGCGTCCAGCCCGGCGGATCAGGCCCGACCT
>JBOHBL010000004.1:0-1179 GCA_050698295.1 Rubrobacteraceae bacterium
GGCGAGCATCGAGATCGGCAGTTCGGGGATCATCGGAAGGTAGATCGCGACCGGATTCCCCTTCTCTACGCCGAGACCTTTGAGGACATTGGCGAACTTCTCGACCTCGGCCTTCAGCTCGGAGTAGGTGAAGGTCCTGCTGTCGCCGGGCTCGTCACCCTCCCAGAGGATAGCGGTCTTGTCGCCCCTGCCCTGCTCTACCTGGTAATCCAGGCAGTTGTAGGAGACGTTGGTCTTGCCGCCGACGAACCACTGGGCCTCTGGCGGGTTCCAGTCGAGGACCCTGTCCCACTCCTTGAACCAGTGGAGTTCGCGCGCCCGCTCCTCCCAGAAGCCTTCGTAGTCGCGCTCGGCCTCCTCGTAGATGGAAGCGTCGTTCACGTTCGCCTGAGCGGCGAATTGCTCTGGGGGATCATAGGTGCGGGGCGTCGTCTGTTCTTCGGTCACTTACTCCTCCTTCTCACGTTGTCACCCAACGGATACAGTATGGCAGAACGCATTTGCCGATTCGCGCTCCTCCACGCTGTTTCGAAATATATTCCCATCTCCGTTTTTATCTAACCCGGTCTCCGCCGGAGATGTTCGAGACGCGAACAAGAATCTTCGGTCCCCTCCTCGACAGACATACAATACAGACCAATTTTAAAAATTTGTTAAACTCCCTCGTCATGACGAGAAGCGAGAAAAAGTCGATTGGCGCACAGGCGCGCGCTATATTGACGCGGGAGGATTGGATCTACCTTCTCAGCCTCCTGGTTCCGCTTCTCGTCTACAACATCGGCCTCAAGCTCCTGCGAGTCTTTACGCAAGTCGAGCTTCCGGGACCGATAGGCTTCGCGGACCAGCTCCGTTCGGACGCGCTTTTCAACCTCGGGTTCGCGGCGTTCTGGATCGGCGTTTTCGCGATCTCGCGCGGCGGCGCTCTCCGCGGGCTCCTGATGTTCTTTTTCCACGTCTCGTGCATACTCGCGATGGTGCTGACGACCTCGGCCCACTTCTACTACAAGACCACGGGCTCGACGCTCGACTACACCATGATATCCCTCACGTTCACTTCCTTCGACGAGATACAGGGCGTCATAGCCTCGGAGATGAACTCGCTCCACTGGCTCCTCGTCTCGCTCGTTCTCTTTTACGGGATAGCGGGACCAGCCGTGGCGACCCGCCTCATGAGCCGCG
>JBOHBL010000005.1:0-13359 GCA_050698295.1 Rubrobacteraceae bacterium
TGGCATGGTCACCGATGGTCAGCGTACCTCCATGCCGGACGGTGATCTCGCGGGCGATCGCGAGTCCCAGCCCGGCGCCGGCGGAGTCGGTTCCCGGACGACTCCTCGATTTCTCGGCGCGGAACGACCTCTCGAAGACGCGGGGGAGGTCCTCGGGGGCTATGCCTTCTCCGGTGTCGGAGACCTCTATTTGCACCACGCCGCCGCGCGGCTCGGCGCGAAGCACGACCGAGCCGTCCGGGGGCGTGTGCCTGAGCGCGTTCGAGATGAGGTTTTGAAGCACGCGCTGGAGGCGGGGCGGGTTCATGAGGACCGGGTCTATGCCGTCCGAGAACTCCCCGACGAGGCGGACGCCGCGCTTCTCCGCCTGCGGCTGGAAGCCGGCGAGGGTGTCGGAGACGAGGTCGCGGAGCGAGGCTTCCTCGAGGGATAGCTCCAGCGTGCCGGAATCTATGCGCGAGAGTTCGAAGAGGTCGTCCACGAGCCGGCTGAGGTAGGATATTTCGCCCCTCGCCGAACGCAGATACCGCTCGACCGTTTCCGGGTCTTCGGCGACGCCGTCGGAGACGGCCTCTATGAGGGCTTGCGCGGAGGCGAGCGGCGTGCGGAGGTCGTGCGAGACGGCGGCGATGAGGTCGCGGCGGCTCTTTTCGAGTTCGCGCTCGCGCGCGGAGGCTTCTTCGAGCTTCCTCGCCATCCGGTTGAAGTCTCTGGCGAGGGCGGCTATCTCGTCGTGGCCCTCGGTTGGGAGCTCGGCGTCGAGGGAGCCTCCGGCGAGCCTTTCGGTGCCTTTGCGGATCTCCTCGATGCGCCTTGCGAGCGGAGCCGCTCCGTAGAGGCCGAAGCCTGTGGCGAGGAGCGCGGCGAAGAGGAGCATGGTGAGGAGGATCGAGAGGTCGTGCGGCGAGATGAACATCGCCCTCGCCCCGGCAAGCACCATCCCGACGAGGAGCAAACTCCCGATGAGGGCCGCGCCCACGAGCTGCCCCCGAACCCCGCCGACCCTCCCGAGCCGCGTCAAAAGCAAGGCGGCGACGACCCCCGCGCCCCCGACCTCGGCGAGAAGCAGCGACACCGCCGGAACGTCCGCCGCCGGAACCTCGAAAAGCGAAACCGCCGCCCCAACCGACGCCGCGAACGAAAGTGCAAGGAAAAGAACCGCGACCGCCGCCGTCCGAAAGAAAGTCATAACGGACTCCCTCCCTCGCATGTCTCGCGGAATCGAGGGCCGGGAGCCGGAAAAAGCGGAAAACGCGCCGAAGACGGAGCGACCGGACTTTGCCCCGCGCGCCCCTCGACACCTCGTAGAGACGCGCCGGTGGCGCGTCTCCTCTCCGTGGCGCGTCTCCTCTCCGCGGGTCGTCTCCTCCGGCGGTAATTCGCCGTCCGCGGCGCATCTTTCGCATTCGCGAAGGGGACGATCCTCGCGAAGGAGACGACCCGGCGGGTCGTCTCTACGAATTGGTGGGAATCTCGGAGGGCCGGGAGGGGAGCGATCGGATTTCCTTCTCTCCCCAAAGCGCCCGGCCTGCCATGTCGCCTCCTCGTCATCGCTCGCCGTGGAAGCGGTATCCCACGCCCCATACCGTTTGCAAATAGAGTGGGTTGGCGGGGTCTTCTTCGATCTTCTCCCGCAGCCGTCTCATGTGGACGGTGACGGTGCTCGTCTCGATATAGAAAGCGTATCCCCACACCGCCTCCATGAGCTGGTCGCGGGTGAACACCCTCCCCGGACTCGACGCCATGTGGTGGAGGAGGTCGAACTCGCGGGCGGTGAGGGACATTTTCTCGCCGTTGATTTCCACTTCCCGGGTGTTCGGGTCGATGCTCATCTCGCCGAAAGTAAGCGTTTTTCCCATCCCGACGCCCGAGGAGGCTTCCTCGACGCGGCGAAGCACGGCGGCGACCCTCGCGGCGAGTTCGCGGGGGGAGAAGGGCTTCACGACGTAGTCGTCCGCGCCGACGCCGAGGCCGACTATGCGGTCCTCCTCCTCGCCGCGGGCGGTGAGCATGATGAGCGGCACCCTCCGCTCGGCTTGTATGCGGCGGCACACCTCGATGCCGCCGAGCCCCGGAAGCATGAGGTCGAGGACGACGAGGTCCGGGCCTGTCCGGCGATACATCTCGAGGGCCGCCTCTCCGTCCGAGGCAGAGACGATGGAGTGGCCGTCGCGGCTCAAATACAGTCCCACGACCTCCCGGATATTCGGCTCGTCGTCAACCACGAGAATCTTCGCCACGGCCACTCCTTTCCCGGATTATATGCGTCGCCGGGGTTCCGGGCCTTCACCGGATCCACGTCGGAGGAATTCGCCGAGCGCCCTCGCCGTCGAGCGGACATCGCCGAGAGCGTGCATCACATCGGAGAGGTGGGCCAGGCGGGTCTCCGTCTTCGCTGTAATCGGCGCGTCCCTTCCGTATAATTTTCCCTTGCCGCGCCAATCTATCCGACGAACCTTTCCCGCTTCTTTCCGAAGCCTTACGAAAAGATTAATTGCTCGCTTCGAGCCTTCAAAGTGGGCGATGCTGGGTTCGAACAGCGACTTCCTCCTTGTAAGAGACTTCGGGGGTGTTTCGGGGTGTTCGTGGGCGTTGCAAAGTTGCCGCGAATAGGCGTAATTTGCCCAGCAGAAACAATCCGCAACAATAGGGAATTCACTCCGGTTGGTGTACAAATGGTGTACGGATCCACCTGGGATTGCTTCCTTTTCGCCGTAACCGGCGACCTCGTTTGACCCATCCCTACTGAACCTCTTTTGAAGAACTTTGTAGTCTGCTATCGGTAATGCTGATAGTATGGGTATATGTCAGGTTGACAATAGTTGTGGGTGGGAACGGCGGTGATCGGAGGAGGTACTTTGCAGGCAGAGGCGAAGCGAGAGTGGGTGACGTACAAGCAGGCCGAGGAACAGCGAGCGGAGGCGGTCGTAGATCTCGACGTTGTCTTTGCGGTTGCCGGGCCTTCCCTCGGGGATTTTGGCGTGGACGATGATGTGGAGTCCCGTTCCGCTTGGAGAGACCTCGGTGTAGGAGTCGAGGTGGTCCACAATCTCCTTCGCCCAGGGTTCGACTTTGCCGGATGCGGGATCCACGCACCCGTCAAGGTCCACGCCGCAGAAGGGATCGTCGGCGGTGAAGACGAAGCCGACGCCGTCGCAGCTTCGCTCGCGAACAGCCTCCCGCGCCTCGGCGAAGGTTCCCCACGTTGCCGGGTCGTCGCAGCGGGCGCGAGAGCCGGAGCGCGGGGAGCAGGGGATCTTTGTTTTCCTGCCACCCCTCTCCTCGGAGCGCCAGCACACCCACTGTTTAAGATCCCTCGGCCTCACGCCGCCCTCCTTTCGACGCGGGCCGCTTCACCGGCGCGAACGACGAGGACGGCGTGGCCGGGACTCAGAAACTCGACGCGCGCCCCGCCCCGCCAGGCAGCTCCCTCGGAGATCATACGCTCGGTCGCGCCACTCACCCGGAGGTCGAAGACAACCAGTTCGTATGAGCCTCCAGCTCGCCGCCCGACGAAATGGGTCATCGTCCAATCTCCTCTCTATTCGCAGAACTGATAAAAGTAGTGTATCAGTAATACCGATGGTTGTGCTAGACTGCGGGCGTTGGCGAGGTTTGCATTGGAGGGTAGGCGTCATGGTCGAAGAGACGGTTGGGGAGAGTGGGTACACCTGGTTTGGGGAGGTGTTGCACCGGCTATTGAAGTCGCGCGGGGCGAGTCAGTCGGCGTTTGCTCGGGAGTCGCGGGAGCTGGGGTATGACTACCGGCAGAACTCGGTGTCGAACTGGATGAGGGGGGTCCATGCGGCGCCTCGGGATCTGCCGGGGCTTTTAGATCACCTCTACCGTCTGAGCCAGGAGGAGTGGCTGGAGGTGGGGGTGGCGTTCGCCTACGGTCAGAGGGCGAGCAGGGAAGACCTGGAGGACGTTCAGGAATTCAGGAAGTTCTACCAGACGATGCTGGAGGGGGCCGGGAAGTTCGGGGAAGAGCGGAAGGAATGAGGATGAGGGTGGTGGAGTGGGGATTCCGCAACAAGGGGCTCGAAGGCTACTATGCGAGGGACTTCGAGCCGTCGGTGCTGGCGGTGCAGGAGGACTTGAGGCCGGAGGCGGGCGCGGGAGCTGGAGGCGCGCGGCTACGACGAGAGGCCGCTATCTTTCAAGTGGAGGGAGAAATTCTGCTATGCTGCGGGAGGCCTTCTGGAGGTGGATCCTGACGCGGTGAGGGCCTTGAGGCCGTCCATAGAGCAAGATGAACCCGAGTGGGTCGAGCGGGTGAAGCGGGAGCGGGCAGGGTACTGGAACGTGGAGTCTACTGCGTACTGGTCGGAGGTGCCATTGCAGGCGACATTGGCGATCCTCTTGAACCTTTACGAGCGAGGAGATTTGAAGACGGACGATGATCGGTAATCAGCAAGAAGCGTCAAGGTAATGAGCGGCTACTCAAACATCGCCAAACCGATACATCCGTTCCCCGCCCGCATGGCTGCGGACATCGCGTTGGAAGAACTCGCCTCTTTCCCGCCGGGATCGCTCATACTCGACCCCATGGCGGGCTCCGGCACTGTGCTGCGCGCCGCCGCCGAGCAAGGTCATGAAGGTCTCGGGTTCGACCTGGATCCGCTGGCCGTACTGATGGCGAAGGTCTGGACTACCCATCTGAATCCCGAGAAGCTTTGCGACGAAGCGCGTCAGGTTGCTGTTCGCGCACAGGATATGGGTTCAGAGGATGTCGCGCTACCCTGGATGGACGAGGAGACAAGCGAGTTCGTCGAGTACTGGTTCGGGACTCGGCAGCGGAGCGACTTACGCAAGCTCGCGCACGTTCTACAAGAAGCCGAAGGACCAACAGGAGATGCTCTGCGAATAGCCCTGAGCAGGACGATCATCACCAAAGACCGTGGCGCTTCGCTCGCGCGGGACGTTTCCCACAGCCGTCCGCATAGGGTGAGAGACGACAACGATTTCGAGGTCTTCGACGAGTTCTTGCGGTCGGCGAGTCGGCTGGCCAGGTTGATGGGGGGGCAGCAGTTGCCTGGCGCGGTCCAGATGTACAGGGGGGACGCCAGGAAGCTCACCGAGGTCAACACGGCGTTCGCTGACGCTGTAATCACCTCTCCTCCGTATCTGAACGCCATCGACTACATGCGCGGCCACCGCATGTCTCTGGTATGGCTCGGCTATCGTATAGGCGACCTGCGCGCCATAAGGTCAGACAGCATAGGGAGCGAACGAGCTCCACATCCTGAAGCCGATCTGACACTGGCGGAACTACTCGCGTCGTCGCTGGGATCATTGGACTCTCTCCCTCGAAACGTGAGGCGCATGATAGACCGCTACGTACTCGACCTGATCGGAACGATATCCGAGCTTCATCGAGTCCTTCGTCCCGGCGGCAAAGCAATACTGGTGATCGGCAACTCCACTCTCAGAGGCGTGTTCGTCAGGAACGCTAAGGCGGTGGCGGCTATCGCCGAGCGCGTCGGCTTCGAGTTGGTCCGGGAGACGGAGCGTGAACTCCCTCCCTCACGCCGGTATCTACCGCCCCCAAAAGGTTCGGGGGACTCATTCTTCGAAAAGCGCATGCGCACCGAGACCGTGCTCACCTACGCACGCGCGTGAAGAGCATCTAATCGACCAAGCGAAGCTTTGCGGGTGAAGGATCGACCGCGACGAGCAGCGGTCGGGTCATGTGCGGGAACGCCGCGATGGCCTGGCCCGGCGCAAGGCCGGGGACCTGCCGCCAGAGGCTGTCGTCGATCCCGCTCACCGTCCTCTTGAGGTTGCTGACCACCTGCGGGTCGGTGATCTTGTGAAGCAGGTAGGAGTTCACGAGCCCGAATACCTGGCGCGGAAGATGCTGTGGTAGCTGCGTAACGAAGACCAGACCGAGACCTCGCTTGCGTCCACGCTTTGCTACGCGGGCGACCTGCTCGAAGAGGATCGGCATCTTGTCTATCCTCTCCGCGCTCAAGAACTCGTGCGCCTCTTCTATGATGGTCAGGACCCGCGCTGGCGGGGAGATCTCTGCCCCCTCCCTGGCTTTCTCGAACTTTTCGTAAGAGGCATCTTGCGTTTCTTGTATGCCGCGCAGCAAATCAGCGATCACAATGTTGCTCAACTCGGACATTCCGGAGTCGGAGAGGTCGATAATGGATACCGAACCCGGTCGGAGCAGCTTTTTGTAGTTGATGGGTTGGACTGATTCTTTGGGAGAGTCGAAGACCTTCAGACGGTTCAATCTCGCCAGGCGACCGAGAAGAGCGCGCCAGGAGACGGCGTTGCCCGGCAAATCCGTTGTCTTGACGCGCTTGACGAGAGCTTCCTTGCCCTTGTCGGAACTGAGTCGTTTACCGTGCGGGTTGATTTCAGATTTATCGGCTTTAGCCAAGCACGCGCCTACCACGTCCATCATGATCGATAGCGTCAGCCGCGGGTAGCCGCGCTCGAACTCGTCGAACTCCACGGCGAGCCTCTCCTGATCTTTATCGCCACGTTTGGGGAAGATGTCGAGGTCGCGCAAAATTTCCTTGGCAACGTCGTAGGCTTTCAGGAATCGTTCGGTCTGTGCTTCAGTGAGACCCAGGATCTCGATCACGGTGTACGGAGAGAGGCGAGCGAATTGTAGTGAGAACTCCCGCCTATTCGGGTGATCCGGGTTGGCCGTATCTCGTCCGACCAGATGGTAGACAGTCATGCGGTGTTCCGGGATTCCGCGTGGTTCCAGCCCTCTCTCTTTAAGGGCGGAGAGCATCCGCGGGTCCTCCGTCGGCTCGTGAAGGAAGGTGTACTCTCCCTCGACGTCCAGGAGCACGACGGCCATGTCCGCGGCTTGAGCCTGCTGAACAAACCCAGATATGGTCGTGGACTTTCCGCTCCCGGTGGTGCCGAGCACGGCCGTGTGACGCGGCAACACCGATTTCAGGGTAGAGGGAACCCCGACGGGAACCTCGTCGTAACCGGCAACCATGCCCAGGCTTATATCTCCTTCGGAGCGCAGTACGGCGGCGGATTCGGAGTCGTCGAGCGCGAAGACGGGGCTGTTCGGGAGTGGTCTGAGACGAGGCGGCTTGAGCGTCCCATCGGCCTGCTCTTCGCCCAGGATAGAGACCTGTACGCGGCCATGATACGGAGGTAGGTAGATGCCGCCCCTGGTGGCTACGGTAACCAGCATGTGAGAATCGCCGCGCAGGCTGTCCGGTTCGGCGAATGGGCCGTTGGCAACTATACCGAGGTAATTGCGTTTATCTCGACTTTTTACGCGCACCAGCGCCTGCGAGGGCGCGCTTTGCAGGTTCTCTTTAGCGAGCAGGACTGTCAACGTCCCATCTTCGCTGTTAGGGAGATCGAACATAGTGGCCCCGATAGCGCCTTCTCTGTCGGCTTCCGGCGCAAGCTCGCCGCCCGAGGACTCGACGTCCGCGTCGAGGCGCTGGAGGAAGTCGTCGGGCGGCTGGCGAACTGCGCCTCCGTCGCCGTCTTTCCAGCCAGCGTAGATGGCGCCGGCCTCATCATTCTTCTCCACGCGGTTCTCGCGGTTCGACTGGTTGTGTCGAAGCCTCGGGTCCTGGTCAGGTGAATGCACGGCAAATCTCCTTTCGATTTATGGGCGGCGGGTCATCCGTTCGCTCTGGTAACGCCAGGGGGCGTCGGCATCGGCGTATGCCGTGGAGACTGGTCCCATCAGCGCATCTCCGCCGAAGACTCCCCGGCAGACGTTGTCCGCCAGATCTATGAGCAGCGGGAAGCCCCGGTGCTCCTGAAGCACACTGTCCGCCATGGCGATGTGCGCCGCGATATCTGGGTGATCAACATGCGCGTAGAACATCTGAGCCGGGGCCAGCCGGGTGGCCCGGTAGACTCCGACGACCACCTGGGGCGCGACCACGTCGCGGAACTTCTTGATCCACTCCTCGGGACCCAAACGCACGCCATCCCACGTGCTGTCCACGGTGATGTTCATGCGATAGTGGCCTTTCTCGACGGTCTTGTCGATCATGTCCTTGAGCGTCGTGACCACGGCGTACTCCATCGGGTGAAGGGCCTGGCCGATGGTGAGCAGGACCCGATCTCTGGGTTCGCTTGCCACGAAGACGAACTTCTGGTGGCTCTCGACCAACTCGCGAATGATCTTGGTGGCCTCGATCATCAGGTCGAGGCTGCCTGAGCCGGTGATCAACTCGTAAGGAGCGGGATTCCCGTGTCCCATGCGCCAAGTTGCGTCGGAACGGTGCAGCAGGATGGCGCGCTCGGCGTGGGCCATGATTCCCCGGCGGGCCAGTTCGGAGAGCGTGTCCCGATGATCCGGCTGATTCAGTCCTCCCCGGTGCTCGCGACGCTCCAGAAGCTCGACCATCTCCTGCGCGGGATTCTTGCCGGAGACTCGCAGATCCCGGCGGAATAGCCTTTGCCCCCAGGTTCCCTGATTGCCCTGATAAGAGACGAGGCTGACGCCGATCTGGTGGATGGTCAGCGGCAAAGTGTCGTGGGTCTGTTGCGTGCCGTCGCACGCTTCCACGCCGCCGTTGAAGAGCAGGCCACGATGGATGTGTTCGAGATTCTTTATGCTCGCTTCGTAGACGCCAGCACAATTCGGTGCTCCGGGGTATCCGGACAACCTCGGGAAGATGTCCTCACGGATCATCTTGTGTAGCGCCTTTTCCTGCTCGAGAGCCTCGCGAACTTCCTCGGCGAGCCGCCCATAGATAAGGCTGAGGTCTGGACCTGTCGTCCAGGTGTCGAGGTCCAGCGTGTTACTCAGGTCTTCCCCAAACCCTTCCCGGAACTCGTCGGGATGCACCTCCGGGACCTCTGCAGCGTAGTCGTCCGGTAGGCTGTTTGCATGAGAGTTTCCATCGTCCAATTTTGCCTCCTACATCTGTTTCCCCGCAGACCAGGCAAAAGTTCGACAGGCTAGGTCGCGAGTCCGAGTCGGCGAACGAAAGACTCTTCTTTCTTGGGCTTTGGAACGAGTAGCAGAGCATAGTAGGCAGCCAGCGTGGCGGGCAGTCCGTATACCTCTATGAGCGAGCGGACCAGTGCCTCACGCCGCCGCTCAGGAGAGTATTGGCGAGCTTCATCGAGCACCTCTTCGGATGGAGCGAGGAGTTCCAGCGCGAGTCGGTCGGCGTCTCTCTCCGCTTCTTCGATGGCGTCGCTGACTATGTTGCCGTCTGGAGAGCGATCCATGAGATGCACGTGGAAACCGATCTGGACCCGGGCAAGCAGGGCATGAACACGTTCCTCGTGGCGAGGCGGACGGTCCCCGTCGAGCACCTCCAGCACGTCCTTGCCCAACCGCTCGCTCGCAAGACGGCGCGGCGCGAGGTAGTCGCGCAAGTAGTGGGCGAGCTCGTGCGCCAGAGAGAACCTCTGCTCGTCTTCGGGATCGGAGCCGTCCAGGAAGATGATGCCCTGACCGTACCGGGCGACCAGACAGGCGCGCAACTTTCGGTCGTCAACCCCGATGCCGCAGATTGCGCCCTGGTTGCTCATCCATCGCTCCACGCCAGTTAGTCGCAGAGCTGGCATCGAGACGATGGCGAGTGATAGCGAGTTGGCTATGGGGATGCGCAGGTTTCTCGGGAAAGGTTCTGGCGCGCCTGCGCCTTTCCAGAACATCTCGGTAGTCTCGCTAATCCAGAGCGTACTCATGGTCCTTCTCCCTCGGGGTCTTCTTTGCGACGGTCCCTCGCGGCCATGAGCAGCCCCTCTTCTTCAGCGGCCGCCTTGCTCCTCATCGCTCTCAGAGCATCGGAGCGTCGGATTGCCTCGGCGAGTAATCCTGCATCGATCTCGAAACGCGAGGCGAGGCGGTCCACCTCCCGACGAAAAATCTCTGGCTCGGGATCGGGTCGGAGACAGAGTCGCAGGGAGACGAGGGTCTTTACCGGGCAACCGAGCCTCTCGGCCAAGCCCTGATCGTCCAGGTTTTCGGTACGCGCATAGTCGGCCAGCACGGAGGCGAGGAAGATCTCTTCGTCCTCGACCCGGCGTGCAAGCGCGGCGATTCTGTCAGTCATTTGGATCGCTCATCCTTTCTGTCCGTTTGTTCAAACGATCCTTCGTTTGTTTCACTATCTTCTGCTGCTCTTTGAACGAAAGGTGCGAGATCCCGAGCGCCGCTGCATAGACGGTGGTTCTTCGCTCCTTCATGCGCATTAGTCCCAGCACCTGGATCTCTTCGGGAGTAAGCCCGGCAGCAAGCCAGTCCGGTATCAAGGAACGTACTCTCGCTTCTGCTGCTACTTCATCCGCGCGGCGTTCCAGGACACGCGCCGGATCCGCCTCTTCGTCTCGTAACTGCTTCTCGACGGCCGGTTCGGCAAGCTCCAGGTTCACGCGACGCTTGCCGTGCCGACGCTCGGACCTGAGAAGGTTTTTCATGTCGCCGTTGGCGGACATCCGCAGATACGACCTCAAGGTCAACCGCTCGGGGTCGTAGACTTCCGGGCGCCTGATGAACGTCAAGATGGCATCCGCGGCGGCTGTGGAGCAGTCGTTGGGGTGCTCTTGAGGATAGCGGGCCTCCAGCCAGTCCGCGAGATCGTTCAGGTAAGCAGCAACCACATCGTTCGAGGCAGTTGTGTCGCCAGCGAGCAGACGAGCTCGTAAGCTCCGGCCCTCTTCCGCGGGGCGTTCCGTCACAGATGAGTTCTCTCGGCTATCTGGATAAATCTGATACATTTTGGCACCCAAGTTTGGACGACGCTCATGCAACTCCTTCTCTCTACTGGATAGTTCCCCTCATGTCGTTCAGAAGTTCGACAAGTTCCCTCTATCTATGATCAGCGTTCTTCTCGAAGCGTGCTCTAAGTGCCGAGAATCTCGGCCCAATCGTCGCGCCGGGGACGATTGACGCAGCCGTGTCTCAATCAGCGCTGGAGATGAGGTCTCCGACAGCGGATAGAGGATGTGCGAGGTGGGCGTAGGGTGTGTCTTTCAAGGTCTTGAGGAGCTTGCCGTCGTCGGTGATTACGACCGTTTCGGCGTCCTCGGCAAGGGTGAGGAACAAAGCATCGTATATGATTACGCTGGTCTCGAAGGAGATCTCGACGGCGCGGCCGATCAGGTCCTCCGGGGCGTAGAGGGCGAGCGGCAACTCTGAGATCAACTCCCAACCCGCTTGTACCTCGTCGCGGATCAATTCTTCTCGCCGATGTTTCTGCCAGAAAGCATTGAAGACTTCCGGGAGTATCGTACCTGGAGCAAGCAGCGACACCGCGCCGTCCTCGAAGCCGCGCTGGAGGCCACGGGCTTCTTCGTGGCGTTCCTCGGGGACGTGGAACTTTACCGCGACGCTGGTGTCGAGAACCAACTCCCGCGGCCCTCCACCTTCACTCAAACCCGAGAGTCTCGGTCAGCTCTCACTATCTCGGTGGAGTCGGAGAAGGCGCGTCCCGAAGCAGCGAGCTTGTCTGAGAACTCGCGTGCTTTTCCAGACCAAATCCTGGGATCTCCAGCCGCCTTCCTGGAAGGCTTTATCCTGGTCTTTTTCCCGGTCATCGCATGCACTCCTTCCTTTCTGCGGTTCCGACCTTCGCGCAGAAACTACCGGGCGAAGTCCATGAGCATTCCGAGTTCCATGATCTCCGGGGGGTTCTTCGTCCGATCATCCGGGTCATCGTAGTATCCGGCGTCCCAGCGGCGCATGAACTCTTCGCCGGAGATGCCCAACCGACTTCTCACAGCCCGACCGAACAACTCCCGGCCTTCCTCCTCGGAGATCTCACGTATCTGGTTTTCGGCGCTCTCAGCTCGCTCCTGCATGGCAACCCTCTTTCTTCGTACCCATCCAGTATAGCGCAGTGAGATGCACTCCTAAACCGAAGAGCGGTCGCAATCCCCAAGGATGCCATCAGAGTATTTCAGGTTTAATCAGTTATGCTGATAGTACGTTCATGTTCGTGTGTCGGCGATGCCCATCGTTGACCGAGGAGAGGAGGAGTAGCGTGGCGAAGAGGCGCGGTAATGGGGAGGGTTCGATCTCCCGCCATCCGAAGCGGGATCTGTGGATGGCTCGCTACACGGCGGAGACGGCTGCGGGGACGAAGCGCAGGATTGTCTACGGCAAGACGCGGGCGGCGGTGCGCGACAAGCTGGCGAAGGCACTGGCGGACCGGGCGGATGGGATCGTCTTCGACGACGAGAACATGACGGTGGGCGAGTATCTGGAGCGGTGGCTCTCGGACTGCGTGAGGGGATCGGTGAGGGAGTCGACATTCTCCAGGGACAAGTATCTTATGATCAACCACGCGATCCCCGCGCCCGGACGGATCCAGCTAAAAAACCTCAGCGCGCTTCGCTTGCAGGGACTTTACCGTGACCGCCTCGACGCCGGACTTGGCGCCGCGACGGTCCAGAAGATGCACCAGGTGCTGCACAAGGCTTTCGAGCAGGCCGTAAAGTGGAACCTCATCCCACGCAACCCGGCCGATGGAGTCAAAGCTCCGACCCCCGTTCCGAAGGAGATGCGCCCGCTCCCGGCCCCCGAGGCGCACGGGCTCCTCGAAGCGGCGCGCGATGACCGGTTTGAAGCCTTCTACGTGTTGGCCCTTCGCACGCGCATGAGGAGTGGGGAGCTTCTCGGCCTGAAGTGGGAGGACATCGAACTCGGCTCCGTCCCCACCGTCAGGGCGCGCCGGACGCTGACACGCATCGAGGACGGTAAGCGACTCGCCCTCGGAGAGCCGAAGACGAAGAAGAGCCGCCGCACCATACGCCTCACCGCCCGCGCCGTGGAAGCTCTCAAGCGCCACCGGGCACGCCAAGCCGAGGAGAAGTTGAAGGCTGGCGCCCTCTACGAGGACCAGGGCCTCGTATTCGCGGGCGAGGGCGGCGGACTCGTCAACCCCTCCAACCTCCGACAGAGGTCTTTCGCGCCGCTCCTGAAGAAGGCGGGGTTGCCGCACATCACCTTCCATGACCTCCGGCATACGTGCGCGTCGCTCCTGTTCCAGAGAAACGTACACCCCAAATTCGTCCAGGAACTCCTGGGCCACGCCTCCGTCGCCATAACCCTCGACACCTACAGCCACATGCTGCCGGGCATGGGCGGAGAGGCCGCCGACGCGATGGGCGAGGCGTTGGGCTGATGCCCCGGCTTCCAATTAGTGTACAACTGGTGTACAGAGGGCCGGAAGAGATCCCGGCCCATTTCTTGCTGTCTCCAAGTTTTTGCTGCAAAAGTGCAAGTTTTTGAAGTGGGCGATGCTGGTTTCGAACCAGCGACCTCCTCCTGGTAAGGGAGGCGCTCTACCCCTGAGCTAATCGCCCGTTGAAAGCCGGTCAGCTTGTCGGCACTTCAGCCTGTCAGCTTTTTGCTTTTTCCTGACTGGCTGAAATGCTGACTGGCTGAAA
>JBOHBL010000006.1:0-1042 GCA_050698295.1 Rubrobacteraceae bacterium
CTCGGGGGCGAGGCGCCCGTTGAGCCTCAGCTCCTCCTCGCAATAAAACCTGCGCTTCTCGAGCGTAGAGAAGTCGAGAAACCCGAAGTCGACGGGCTTCTTGAACTTATATGCGTACGAGCCGGCCAGGAGCACGTAAGAGATGTGGGTCTCCGCCAACTCAAAGCTCCCGATCGGGTGGTCGAAGAGCTGGGGTTTCTGTAAGTTTTTAAGCAATCGCGCCAAGCGATCGCAGGCCATCGCCATAGCGCTCACGTGGCCGACAAGAGGGGCGGGCGAATCAGGCTTGGATTCGTCGACGTGGAGGTTCGGCCCCGGTTGAATTCGCGACGATTCGGCATCCGCACGCTGTCGATCACACCGGTTCCACGCCGGCGCGTATCAGGCAGGCGCGTAAACGCTCAATCTCATCGAGGAGATCGAGGATCACGGCGGCGGCTTCGGCGCTCGCCCCGAAGTCGCGCTCTAGCCGCGCCAGCCGGCGGGCACGCAAGAGATCCGGAGCGCCGAAGCGCCACGCCGTCTCATCGGGACCTTCGGGCGACAGGACACCGACCTCGACCAGCTCCACGATCCACCCTACCTCGGCCCCGCAGGCCTCGACCATCTCCTCTAGCGACAAGGCACCTTGCTCGCTGACGAGAATACCTGTGAATATGTTCGCGTCCATCTCGTTTCACACACCCAAGCCGCGGCGAGGGTTGAAGGCCAGCTCCCGCGCCATGGTCCGATAAAGTTCTTTCGCACGCTCCGTCTCCGGGATGGGCAAGACCACCTCCAATACGAGATAGAGATCTCCAGGCGGATCTCCGGGGATCCCGCGGCCCCGTAAGCGCAGCTTGCGCCCGCCCTGGAAGCGGGGCGGGATCTTGACCTCTACCGTGCCCCCCGGCGTAGGTGCCTTGATCGCGGCGCCGAGCGCCGCCTCCCAGGGCGCCACCGGCAGGCTCACGTAGAGATCGCGACCGTCCACCCGGTAGAAGGCGTGGGGCTTGACCCCGACCTCGATATAGAGGTCGCCGGCTTTCCCGCCCTTCACCCC
>JBOHBL010000007.1:0-4980 GCA_050698295.1 Rubrobacteraceae bacterium
GTTCACGGTCACGTTCATGGCATGCTCCTTTCGTTCGTTTTCGGAAAAGGTGTTTTCGGCGGCGGCTTGCATTCGTTTGCGGCTTCGCGGAGTTTTCGGGCGGCGTTCTCCGGGTCTTTCGCGGCGAGGATCGTGGATATTACGGCGACGCCGCTCGCCCCGGTCGCGAGGACTTCGCCCACGTTCGAAGCCTCGATCCCTCCGATCGCGAGTACGGGAACGTCGAGAGCGGCTACGATCCGGGCAAGTTCCCTCACCCCCCTCGGGGCCATCCCCGGCTTCGACGAAGTCGGATAAACGTGTCCGAAGGTGACGTAATCCACGCCCGCCTCGGCGGCGGATTTCGCCTCTTCGAGGGAATGGACGGAGACCCCGAGAAGTCCGCTCCACAATTCGCGGGCCACGTCGGGGGGCAAACTCTTCCCGGCGAGATGCACGCCGTCGGCGTTTGTGGCGAGAGCGACGTCGAGGCGGTCGTTTATGGAGACGGCGGCTCCGTGTTCGCGGGCGATGGGGAGTATCTCGTTCGCCGTCTCCAAGAGGGTGAGGGCGGGGCCGGACTTCGCGCGAAGTTGAACGACGTCCACGCCGCCGCGAAGAGCCGCGGCGACGGCGGTGGCCTCGTCGCCCTTCGTTTGTTTCCGGTCGGTGATGAGGTGTATGCGGTGTTCTTGGATATGTGCCTCCATCTCTCGCGGAGGCAAAAAGCCGCCGCGCCAGGTTCCGGAGGCGCGGCGGCGACGCTAATATCGTGGCCCGTATCCACGCTTCCCTACGCCGATGCTAATCGGTTCAGGTTTTGAGGGTATGCTCTCAGCTTCCCGCTTTCGCGAAGCACCCCTAGCGTTTCGAGAAACCAGTATAGCAAAAGTTTTTTGGTCGAATTCCGCGTCACCCGAGGAACACCGGACGCGGCTCGCCCCGCGAAAGATACGCCTCGATGACCGGACGCGCCGTCTCCACGATGTCGAGATTTCGGAGCGAATGTTTATCGAAGAACCGGAATTCAAGCGATTCCTCACTCGTTCGAAGCGGCTCGAAAGATTCCACCTCGACTTTATAAACGAACGAGATGAGACGGACGACGTTCCCGTCCGGGTACGCGACGATCCTCGTCGGGTCGGTGAAGACGCCGAAGAGTGTGCATCCGGCGACGGAAAGCCACGTCTCCTCGAAGACTTCGCGCCGGAGGGCGTCTTCGATAGCTTCGTCCGCCTCGACCGCGCCTCCGGGGAGTCCCCATCTCTCGCAGCCGGAGCGAAGTTCCATGAGGAGCTCGCCACTATTCTCGATGAGCGCCAAAGCCCCGACGCCGATGGGTTTGTTCGGGGTCGGGCGGACGGATCATTAAAGAAAAAGAGAGCCTTCACTGTTTTTGGGTCGTTTTCGGCTTTTCGGTGGTTTGGATTTGTTCGATGAGTCCGTGGCGGCGCAATTCATCGAGTGTCTTCACGACCATATTCGGGAGGGCGACGTTGCCGTTTTCGTCGCGTTCCTCGAGGCGGACTTCGGAGATGTCGCGGCCTTCGTCGGGGTGAGCCTCGACCTCGATGTCCACGAGTATGTCTTCCTGTCCTTCCGGGGTTCGACGATAGTGGGCGACGACGCCTTCGGCGATGCTTCGTCCGTAGTCGTCCGGGCCGTCCACGAGGTCTATGCGGATGATGCCCGCCGTCGGCCAGTGTTCGATCCTCATTTTCTCACCTCCTCCGCTGCCCGAGTCGTTTCCTGATTTCTTCTTTGTGGTTCCATTCGATGTATGCGCTGAAGAGTTCGTTGCCGGGAGTGACTATAACCAAAACCCACGCTCCGAGGGGAGGATGGTACCCGAAAACCTCGACCCTTCCATCTCGCCTGCGGGGCGGAAAAGCGACCGAACGCCTGTGCGCCGCGACCGAACGGGCGATCTCTTCGGTCACAAGACCGTGCTTTTCCCGCGACTCGTGAAAGTAAGTGTGCGTCCTTTCTATCCTCATTGCAGCGAACCGGGCATGGAGTTCCCAGACTCAACCGAAGAAACTCTTCAAAAGGTCGTGCAACTCCTTCGGCACCACTTTCGTCTCGTCGGTGGCCTCGCCGAGGGGGACGGTTGTGATGTCGTTGCCGCGCAAAGCGACCATCTTGCCCCACTCGGCGTTTTCGACGGCCTCGGCGGCGCGCACTCCGTACCTCGTCGAAAGTATCCTGTCGTATGCCGTCGGCGTTCCGCCGCGCTGGAGGTGGCCGAGGACGACGTGGCGGACGTCTATGCCGGTGCGCTCTTTTAGTTCCGCCGCCAAACCTTCGGCGACGCCTCCGAGTCGGACGTGGCCGAACTCGTCTTTCTCGGCGGTCTGGGTGACGAAGTCCTCGGAGAACGTGACGCCTTCCGAGACGGCGACGAGTCCCCACTTCTCGCCGTTCGCCGCACGCTTTTTGAAGATTTCCGTGATTTCGTCGAGGTCGGGTTCGACTTCCGGGATCAAGGTCACGTTCGCGGCGGAGGCGAGGCCGGCTCCGTAGGTGATCCAACCGGCGTGACGGCCCATGATCTCCACCACGATGATCCTCTCGTGACTTTTGGCCGTGGTGCGTATCCTGTCGATGGCTTCCGTCGCGATCGAGACGGCGGTGTCGTACCCGAAGGTCGTGTCGGTGGCCGAAAGATCGTTGTCTATCGTCTTCGGACACCCGATGATTTGCGTCCCGAAATCGTCGTGGAGGCGTTTGGCGACACCCAAAGTATCGTCGCCGCCGATGGCGACCAGCGCGTCGACGCCGAACTCGTTCATGTTTGCGACGACCTTCTCGGCGTCGCCCTCGTTTTTGTAGGGGTTCGTGCGGGAGGAGCCGAGGACGGTGCCTCCTTCCTGCAAAATGTACCGCACGTCGTCTGTGGTGAGGTTTTGGATGGAGTCTTTCTCGGGCTCCAGCAGACCTTTCCAGCCCCTTTTAATTCCGACTACCTCGTAGCCGTAGTCGTTTACGCACTTCATGGTGACGGCGCGTATGACGCCGTTGAGTCCAGGCGCGTCGCCGCCGCCGGTGAGCATCCCTACTTTACGTATCTCGGCCATGGCTCCCTCCTTCTCTCGCGTTGAGGGATCAAGTCTAGCAAACCAGTTCGCCGGAGCGCGCGAAGCGGCGAACGTCTATCAGGCATTTTCGGGCAAAGCGTCGATAACGACTTCGCCGTTCTCCACGACGTTCAGGACGACCCGATTGCCGTAAAGCAGCTCCATGCCGATGAGCGGTCCACCATCCGCTCTCAATGCCAACACTTCATGTTCTCGACCTTCGTGCCAGAGTATCCCGGCGAGGTGCATTTCCAGCACGACCTGGCTTCCGTCGGCCAGAGTCGCCTGGCGTTCACCGACCAGCGGGAGTTCGAGGGCGGCGGTCATATGGGCAGGTAGCGTCAGGGAGCCGTTGAATCCGGTATCGAGTACGGCCTCGATCCCTCGTCGTTCTCCATCCGGGCCGAGGATTTCGAGCCGGATAACCGCTTCCCCGTCCGCTGTGACGGCACCGGAGATCACGGCTTGTTCGCAAGGAACCGGCCTCCGAGCGTGTAAGCGGTCGGATAGCCGATGCGTATGCCGTACAGGACGGCATCGGGGCGTTTGGCGAGGGCGCGCTTAGTCGCGGCGAGGTCGCTTTTGTCTATCTCGTAGTCGCCCGTCTCGATGTCTATGATGGCGAACTTGCCTTTTTCGTCCGGCTCGACCCGGCCTCGTATTCGCTGCGCGTAGATCCGCTCCCCTCGCTCGGCGACTTCTTCGGGGGTGTAGTCGGAGTACGGCATTGCTCTCCTTTGGCCGGGTATCCGGTATCGGAGCCATTATAAGCGGCGCCGGAACTTCGTTGCTCGATTCCGGCGACGATCCATCTCGCCGTTTCCCGATCCAACCGGGAGAAACTTCCCGAACGAATCGGGAAACCGCCCGATGCGGCGGGAAAGTTCCGTGCCGTAGAGTGTCTTCGTCGAGAAGAAACGGAGAAAGAGCTGCGGTGAAAAGTCAAGGAGCAGTTTTGAGAAATGAGAGCAAGCTGACGCTAGCCACCGAGCTTTCGCTCCGTGAACTGCGGAGGATGGGCTTATGACTCGCGGTGCTGCTCTAGTGGCGAGCCGCGCGAGTGCCTGTAGGCTGGTAGATCCGTCCGCTCCGCAGCATCGAGTGGACGAGCATGACCAGCTTCCGGGCCGTGAGCACGAGAGCCCGGCGTGCTGCTCATCACCGGGGGAGGGCTCCGCCGGCCCTTGCAGGGCGGCGCAGGCTGCGTGTGAGCGGTCCTGCGGCCAGGGGTAGGGGCGCCACTCTTTCTGAGCGGTCTATAAGCCGCAAGGAGACGAAGGCGTTCCACCGATCCGACCACCAGTCCAACCCTAGTTGTTTCGTTGGTCGGCATCTTGCGGGCTATCTCCCACCGAGTCCGGTTGTTTTGGGGGAGTCAGCCCGATTCAGACGAGAGAACCGTGGCGAACAGTTCCACGGACTAAACATACAAGGAGAGGGCGCATGATACCGAATCCGGCTAATTCCTTCCCAGAGCCGCATTCGTCTTTCCCCACTCCCTACTCCCTACTCCCCGGAGCCTCCGACAGGAGGCGACCCCGCCGAGTGCCAAACTATCCGCCCGGATCCGGCATGAGCCCCGTTCGCGTACTTGTCGCCGACGACCACCCGCTCTTTCGGGACGGGATGCGAGGACTGCTCGACTCGGTCGAGGACACCGAGGTCGCGGGCGAGGCCGCCACGGGAAGGGAGGCCGTCGAACTGGCGAAGGCGCTCTCGCCGGATGTCATCCTCATGGACATCAAAATGCCCGACCTAAACGGCATAGCCGCCACGAGGGAAGTACTCGACCATAGTCCAGGCATCGGAATCCTCGTCGTCACCATGCTCGAAGACGACGACTCTGTGTTCGCCGCGATGCGCGCTGGCGCTTCGGGTTATCTCCTCAAAGGGGCGCATCAGGACGAAGTGATCCGGGCAATCC
>JBOHBL010000008.1:0-5168 GCA_050698295.1 Rubrobacteraceae bacterium
GATGTATCCTTTCCATCGGTGTCCTTCCCGCCGACGTTGGCGCGTCGGCTTTTCCGTTTGATCGCTCAAAGGGAAGGCGCACCACGTTCTTCACGGAATCTCGATCCACAACTTTTGGTTATATCTCTTGCCGCTCGTAACCGAGGATCTCACACACATGGCCGTTGACCTCGCGCCAACGGCCATCCGGTAAGATGCGCGCCATGCCGACGGCTGCTGCCTCGAAGGTCATCTGAAAGCGGTCCTCGCTTTCCTTGAGCGCATCCTCCATCCCCTTGCGCTCGGTGATGTCCCTTATGGAGCCGACCATCCGCACAGGCTTGCCGCTTCCGTCGCGCACTATGTATCCGCGGTCAACGACAACCGCATAAGAGCCGTCGGCCTTGCGGAATCGGTATTCCTCAGCCCACGCCTCCTCATCGCCCTCGTACACTGCTTCGAGGCTCGAAAGTACCCTTTCCCTGTCTTCGGGGTGTATACGCTCCTCCCACCATGCTCCCGTTCTGCCCGCGTACTCGGGATAGCCGAAGAGAGCCTCCGTCGCCCCGGCCCACTCCTGCTTGCCCGTGAGGAGGTCGTTGTCCCATATCGCCTCGCCCGTGGCTCTGGCGACCAGCCGATGTCGTTCCTCGCTCCTTCGCAACTCTTTCTCATACCGTTTGCGCTCGGTGATATCCAGTAGAACGCCCTGCCAGGTTAGAGGCCGCCCTTCTTCGCCGTAAACAGGCGTTGCCTCGTCTCGGACCCACACCACGCGGCCATCGCGGGCAACGAGACGATACTCCATGCAGAAAGTTTCGCCGGTCTCGCGGGTGCGGGCCGCCCCGTTCATAACCCGCTGTCGGTCGTCAGGATGAAGTGTCTTGACCCAGAGTTCGGGGTCGTCGAGCCACTCATGCGGCGCGTATCCCAGCATCCCTTCGACCTGTGGACTCACGTAGATGGCAGAGTTGATCTCGTCCGAGGCGTCAACGTACAGAACCGCCGGAACCCTCTCCACGAGTCCCCGGTACCACGTCTCGAATTTCTGGGCTTGCTCCTCCGAACCCTTTCTTGCATCGTCGTCTCGGAACGCGATGCCCATGCTGTTCCCTCCTTACGCAGCCATAGAAAGTTTGTGGGACTCTTCCAGATCTAACCTTCCTGACAAAGGCATTCTGGGCCAAACGGAATCTTCGCGCAATGCGTTTCACGAAAAGCGGTATGCCCTCACTTCTCGCGCTGCTCTAACATTCTCATGCTGAAAATGCGTTTGAGACGCGCTGAAAATACTCCGAAGTACAGAACATACGACCATCGCAGAAAAATCGCTGCCCCAAAAGTGAAATTTTCGTAAATCCGACAAAAAATGTCGGATTTGCTATTGACGCTCGGTGGAAGGCTGCTTAATATCGGGGGCATGGATTTCGAGAGAGCAGCCGAGGCCCGAGGAATGGTAATGGATCTTCTCCTTTGTTGTCCGCCGCGAATGCGGCGATGTAGCGGCTGCCGCGCCTAGTTTTCCCCCGAAGCGACGAATTTAAGACAACTCTTTTCTGGAGGGAGGAGTCCTCGTGCGACAGGCTCCGGCGTTGGGACAAAACGGTCTGGATGGGATCCCATCAACAGCAAGGCGGCTCGAAGGCTCCGAGCCGCAAGAAATCCTCGACTGGGCCGTGGAGAGATACGGCGACGGGCTCACGCTTTCCGTCTCCTTCGGAGGGAAGGAGGGAATGGTCCTCCTCGACATGCTCTCGAAGATCACCGGCAAAGTATGGGTCTTCACCCTCGACACCGGGTTTTTGTTTGAAGAGACCATCGAGTTTCGGAAGAAGGTCATGGAGAAATATCCGGCGATGAACTTCAAGGTCATCGAGCCGGAGATGTCCGTTGAGGAACAAGCCAGAAAGCACGGGCCCGAATTGTGGAGTTGCGCGCCGGACTTGTGTTGCCAAATACGAAAAATAGAGCCGCAAAAGAAGTGGCTCGCGAACTATGAGGCGTGGGCGACGGGCATTCGGCGCGACCAAACTCATAACCGCTCGGACACCCCCGTCGTCGAGTGGGATGCTTTTTTCGAGGTCGCGAAGATATCCCCTCTCGCCGCGTGGAGCAAGGAGCGGGTGGACGAATACGTCGAGGAGAACGATGTGCCGTTGAACCCGCTTCTCTCGCGGGGGTATCGGAGCATCGGGTGCGAGCCGTGTACCCGGCCCGTCTCCGAAGATGAAGACGAGCGGGACGGTCGGTGGTTCGGCACGGAAAAGACGGAATGCGGTTTGCATGTTGTAAACGGGAAGGTTGGACGTGCGGTCTCTCAGGTACACGAATAACGACAAACTCAACAACGTCGAGAAGCACAAGCTCGAGCGACATCCGCTCGAAGTCAAGCAGGCGATCATAGACGACTACTCCAAAGACCTCTCGAAGATGGACGAGGTCTCCGGCGAGGTCGAGCGCCTCAAGTGGGTCGGCGTATACCCGCAGAAACAGGGTGGCGACAACTTCATGATGCGCCTGAAAGTCCCCGGCGGCGTGTTGACTCCCGAGCAGGTGAAGACCATCGGGGGGATCGCGCAAGATTTCGCCGACGGGCCGTACGAGAACCCGCACTTCGGGAACAACTTCCTCGACATCACGACGCGCCAGGACGTGCAGATGCACTGGATCCAGATGAGGGATATTCCGGAAATCTGGGGCAGGCTGGAAGCCGTTGGAATGACGACCGTGCAAGCCTGCGGAGATTCCGCCAGAAACGTGCTTTCCTGTCCCGTCTCCGGTCTCGACCGCGACGAAGTACTCGACGCGTACCCGATCGCGCAGGAAATATCCGACTATTTCACCGGAAACCGCGAGTACGCGAACCTCCCGCGCAAGTTCAAGATGAGCGTCACCGGCTGCTGCGAAGACTGCGCCCAGGCCGAGATAAACGACATCGGCATGGTCCCCGCGAAGCTCGAAGACGGCACGCTCGGCTTCAACGTCCGCGTCGGGGGCGGTTTGTCCGATGGGCCGCGCATGGCCTCCGACATAGACGTGTTCGTCGAGCCGGGGGAGACCGTCGAGGTCACGCGAGGCATCGCGCAGGTCTTCGGCGAACTCGGCAACCGCGAGAACCGCTGGCTCGCCCGTATGCGCTATCTGGTGCAGGAACTCGGCCCGGAGCGTTTCCGTGAAGAACTCGAGAAGCGAGTGGACATCCCGCTTCGTCCGGCCGGCGAAGAGCTGACGAAACACTACCGAGGCGATCACGTCGGAGTGCATCCTCAGAAAGGGGATGGCGTTTATTACGTCGGCCTCAACGTGCCCGTGGGTCGGATGAGCGGCGAGCAGTTCGAGGAAGCCGGGAGGTTGGCTGAAGAGTACGGCTCGGACGCGCGGCTCGCGACGGATCAGAACCTCATAATCACCGGAGTCCCCGAAGATCGGCTGGATGATTTGCTTTCCGAGCCTTTGCTCCAGCGATTTTCCCCCAATCCCGGTCCCTTCGAGCGGGGCGTAGTCGCCTGCACCGGGAGCGAGTTCTGTCGCTTCGCCATAGTCGAAACCAAGATTCGCGCTCTTAAATGGGCTCGCGAGATGGACGAGCGCGTCGGGGACGACATCGGACAGGAAGCTATCCGGATGCACTTCTCCGGCTGTTCGGCGTCGTGCGCGCAGCCCCAGATCGGGGACATCGGCTTCCGCGGCGAGACCGCCAAAACGAAGGACGGCATCGTCGAGGGCGTGGACATCGGTCTCGGCGGCTCCCTCGGCAAAGACGCCGCCTTCATCGACTGGGTCGAAGGCGCCCGCCCCGTCGAAAGCGTCCCCGACGCCCTCGCGAACGTCGTAGAGCGTTTCAAGGAAGAGCGCCGAGAGGGCGAACGTTTCCACGAGTGGGCGCGCAGAAGGAAGAACGACGAGCTTCGCGACACCTTGCGTGGACGGACTCCGGTCGAGATCGGGGGAAAGTCGTGAGGTTTTCGAAGCAGGGAGTGGGGAAAGGCGTAAAGACCGAACGCCGGGAATGCACATTCGCGGCGAGGTCGGAAGTCGTCGCCCCCGGTTCGCGATCCGCTGTTCTTAAGCATCTGCAGGCTGAGTTTGATGAGTATGGATCGCCCCTGGGGGCGCGATGCTCAAGCTCTCCTTCATGCGGGCAGGATGCCCGCGCCCCCAGGACATCTTCTCTCATATTCAAGTTGGAGATGCTTAACCCCGACTCCCGACTCCCGAAGCGAGCGTCAGCGAGCGGCTCCCGACTCCCGATGCGCCCGAGTAAATTCGCCCGGCAAAGCGCGATTACCTCCAAACTCCCGCTGGATAACGGAAGGGGGAGCTAGTGGCTGGTTTCGACATCCGCGACATGATGAACGACATCGAGGAAGCTCCTGGAAAGGTGTGGTTCTGGGACCTCGAAAAAGCGGTTATAGACGCCGACCGCTGCGTGCAGTGCGGCGTGTGCGTCGCCGCCTGCCCGACCGACTCCATCGGCATCGCCGACGACGATCTGCCCACGCTCGTCAAGATGTGCACGGGATGCTCCCTCTGCTGGGACTTCTGCCCCAGAGGCGGCCTCCGTCACGAGGCCACGTGGAAGCTCGGCGACGAACAGAACGGGCACAATGGACACTCCACGAACGGACTCAAGATCGTGGGTAACAACGAGGCTGCCGGGAGCGTCGAGGGGATCGGGCGTGTTCATGAGAGCTATACGGCGAAGGTGCGCGAGGATATCCCCGGCGTTCAGGACGGCGGGTTCGTGAGCCGGCTTCTCATCTCACTCCTCGAAGCGGACGAGATAGACGGCGCGCTCGTCGCCCGCGAGAGCGAGACCGAGCCGTGGAAGGGCGAGGCGTTCCTGGCGACCACTCCTGAAGAGGTCGTAGAGTGCGCCGGGAGTTTCTACAACCAGACGCTCGCGCTCGGACATTTGGATTTCAAGGGCTGTGATCTCCCGCCGAACCCTCGTGTCGCCGTCGTCGGGACGCCGTGCGAGGTCGAGGGGATCAAGGCGATGCAGGCTCGTCCGTGGACGTGGGGGAGTTCTCGGGTCGAGGCGATCACGCTGACGATAGCCCTTCTCTGCACGAAGAGCTTCAACTACGAGAAGCTGATGCTGGAGGAGATACAGGCGAAGAGGGACGTGCCTCTGGCCGACATCGGGCGGGTGGACGTTATTCGCGGGAAGCTCATCATTCAGGACC
>JBOHBL010000009.1:0-3438 GCA_050698295.1 Rubrobacteraceae bacterium
ACGCTGCTCGCGCTTGTGATGGCGTTCGGCGGCAAGGAACTCGTTCGGGAGGCGTACGAGACCGCGGTGCGCGAAAAGTACCGTTTCTACTCCTTCGGGGACGCGATGTTGATCTTGAACGGAGGAAGACGCCGATAGGCGCGCCGGTCTCCATAGAGGTCGTCGCCCGAAGTGGCGAGGCGCGAGCCGGGACGCTTCACACTCCTCACGGCTCCGTCCCGACCCCGACCTTCATGCCCGTCGGGACGAAGGGGACGGTCAAGGGGCTGACTCCGAGAGATTTGAAGACCATCGGCGCGGGCGTGGTCCTCGGGAACACGTACCACCTGTATTTTCGGCCTGGGGTGGAGGTCGCGCGGGAAGCCGGTGGTTTGCATTCCTTCTCCGGGTGGGACGGGCCGATGCTCACCGATTCCGGCGGGTTTCAGGTTTTCTCGCTTGCGAAGACGAGGAGAATCGACGAGAAGGGTGTTGAGTTCGCTTCGGTGTACGATGGTTCGATCCACGCCTTCACCCCGGAACTCACCACCAAAATCCAGCAAGACCTCGGCGCGGACATAGCGATGGTCCTCGACGAGTGCCCGCCCCCGAACGCGAGTCGCGAGTATCACGAGGAGTCGCTGCGGCGCACGGCGCGGTGGGCCGAGCGTTGCAAAGAAGCCCACGCAAAACGGGATCAAGTCCTGTTCGGGATCGTGCAGGGCGGCTTGTTCCCGGACCTCCGCGAGGAGAGCTTGAAACTGACGACAGAGATAGACTTTCCCGGTTACGCCGTCGGCGGGCTCTCGGTCGGCGAGTCGCGGGAGGAGATGCTTGAGATGTTGTCTCTGGTCGCGCCGAATCTGCCGGAAGACAAACCGCGATACTTCATGGGGATCGGGGACCCTGCCGGCATTCTCGAAGTCATACGTCTCGGGGTGGACATGTTCGACTGCGTATTGCCCACGCGCCTCGCTCGCCACGGCTCGGTCCTCACAAACGGCGGACGTCTCAACCTCAAGAACGCGAGGTTCCGCCGCGACTTCGGCCCGCTCGACCCCGGGTGCGGCTGCGAGGCGTGTTCGGGATACAGCCGGGCGTACCTGGCGCACCTCGTTCGGGAGGACGAGTTGCTCGGACACCGGCTCCTCACGTACCACAACGTACAATTCGTCACCGGGCTTTGCCGCGAAGCGAGGAAACATATCCGGGCCGGAGATTTCGAGGACTGGATGGAAGATTTCAGGGGTCAGGTTTCAGGCATCAGGTAAAGGCGTTGGTGGCGGCCTTCTTCCAGTCTCCGAAAATGCTCCGTTGAATCAAAAACTGAAGCTCGATGCCTGTAGCCTGAGACCCAAGTAAGCTAAAATGCCCGTAATTTATGAACAGTTTGCGGAACAACCTCATCATTCTCGGGCTCGTGGTCGCGCTTTTAGGCGTGGCCGCGTATTTGATCTTCCTCCGCCAGCCGGTCACGGAGGCCACGCAACTTGGCCTCGACCTCGAAGGCGGGGTGAGGGTTCAGTTGCAGGGCTTCCGCGAAGACGGCGGCGAGGTCACCGCTGAAGAGATGGAGCGGGCCATCGAGGTCATCCGCGACCGCGTGGACAGCCTCGGCGTCACCGAGCCCGAGATCCGGCAGCAGGGCGCCGATCAGGCGCTGGTGGACATCCCCGGCATAACCGACGCCGACCAGGCGGTCGAGGTCATCGGGCGCACCGCCCAGCTCTATTTCTACGAAGTCCTCGCCGTCGAGGGCGGTCAGGTCGTGTCTCAGAACGAGGTCGAGGAGACGCAAGAAGACCTCCGGGAAGACCTTCGCGGCGACAGCGAGTTCGAGGAGGGGCAGACCCGGGTCCTCTTCGAAGAGACCAGGAACCCCCAGGGCGAAGGCGTCATCGTCACCGGATACATCGTGAGCGAAGACCCGGACATGACCGGCGAGGCGCTTCGCAACGCGACGCTCTCCAGGGACGAAGTGGGCAGGCTCACGGTGCAGATGGACCTCACCCGTGAGGGCGCGCGGGAGTTCGCCGAGCTTTCGGGGCAGATATCCCAGAACGCTCTCGCCGCCGGCCAGCCCGAAAGCGGGCAACTCGCCATCGTCCTCGACGATGACGTCGTGAGCGCGCCGGTCGTGACGCAGGCGATCACCGGCGGACAGGTCGAGATATCCAACGACTCGACGGCGCAGGGACTGCCGCAGGACGAGGCCGAAGAACTCGAAGTCGTGCTTCAGACGGGCGCTTTGCCGGTGAACATGGAGGTGCTTTCGACGCAGAGCATCGGGCCGTCGCTCGGGGCCGACTCCTTGAGGAGCGGGCTCATCGCCGCGCTCGCGGGGCTCGCGCTCGTTCTGGTCTTCTTGATCTTTATTTACCGGGCGCTCGGGATCGTGGCGGGGCTCGCGCTGCTCATCTACGGGATCCTTTTGTGGGGGATCGTGGTGGCCGTCCCGATCACGATGACGTTGCCGGGCATCGCGGGCATCGTACTCTCCGTGGGCGTCGTCGCCGACGCGAACATCGTGATCTTCGAGAGGATCAAGGAAGAAGTGCGGTGCGGGAAGACCCCTCGAACGTCGGTGAAGCTCGGCTACGAGAAAGGTTTCCGGGCCGTTTTGGACGGCAACATCACGACGCTCATCACGGCCATGATCCTCTTCGCCCTGGCGAGCGCGCAGGTGCGAGGGTTCGCCGTGCTGCTCGCCATCGGCGTCGCGCTCTCGATGTTCACCGCTATCCTCGTGACGAGGGCTTTGCTCGGCGTGCTTTCGAGCCGCGGCATCCAGCTCTCCCCCGCGATGATGGGCGTCTCGAAAAAGAGCATCCAGGCGGCGCAGAGGACGGCGAAGTAGATGCTGGAACGCCTCTCCAAAATCGACTTCGCCGGCAACTGGCGGCGATGGTTTTTGATCTCCGGCGTATTGCTCCTCGCCGGCGTCGCGGCCATCGCGTTCGGGCGGCTGGACTTCGGGATCGACTTCCAGGGCGGCGCGCAGTTCACGGCCCCGAACGCCGAGCAGCGACTGAACGAATCGAGAGTTCGTCAGGCGCTGCCCCGGAACGTCCGCGAAGAGGCCGTCATACAAAGCCTCGGAGAGAACGGCTGGGAAGTCAGAACGCCCGTCGTTGAGCAGGAAGAGTCATCCGGGATACGGGACGCTCTCGCGGAGGCTCTCGGGGCGGAGGTCAGCGTCAACAACATCAGCCCGAGCTTTGGGGACCAGATCCGCAACGACGCCTTAAGCGCGGTCGCCGCGGCCCTCCTCATCATCGTCTTCTTCATAACCATCCGCTTCGAGTTCGGGTTCGCCCTGGCAGCCATGGCCGCCCTCATCCACGACATCCTCATGACCGTGGGCTTCTACGCTATCGTTGGCAGGGAAGTGAACCTCGTCACCGTCGTGGCTGTCCTCACGGTACTCGGTTATTCGCTGTATGACACGATCATCATCTT
>JBOHBL010000010.1:0-1247 GCA_050698295.1 Rubrobacteraceae bacterium
TCTTGAACCTGGCCCCCCGGTCTTGGGCGCAGCGGCCTGATGACGGGAGCGACCGTATCAACGGTTCAGGGTCGCCTGGCGGGAGCCGGCTCGGACCTTCTTCGCTCCCTTGCGGCTTTGGGACCTAGCGCAGGACGACGAACGCATCCACGTCTATGCGAGTGCCGCTGGAGTTCTTCACCTTCGTTCCCAGTACCCGGACCTCGAGCGTTCTGGTCTCTGATGTGTCCCAGGACTCGTCGAAGCTGACCTTGCGCGGCTGCGACGCGCTCCTGTACAGGCTGAGGGTCGTGATCTTCGCGCCGTCCAGCCATATCTCCGCCTTCCCGCGATTCACGTCCCTCGGCGCGATCCAGGCGACATCGCGGCCCGTGAAGGTGAACTTCGCCACCGCTCCTCCGGTTGCCGCATACTTCAAGGCTCCGCCCGAAGCCGAGCTTAGAGATTGCTGAGTCCAGGCGCCGCCGTAGGAGATCGCGCCGCTCGTCTCCTGATGCGCGTCCACGGTGAACTCCGGCCCTTCCGCCCATTCGCTCACGTTGCCGACCCCGTCCGTGGCCCGCGCGCGGAACTGGTAGGTGGTGCCGGGCGAGAGGTGGAGGAGCCTGTCGGGCGTGGTGGGCGCGAACAGCTTCACGCTGGTGTAGGCGCCGCCGTTCGCGCTCTGTTGCAATTCGTAGCCGGAGATGCCGTCAGGGTCTTCCGCGGACCAGTTCAGCTTGACGGGGATGGTGCTCGTGGCGAAGGTCGAGTTCGTGATGAACTTCTCCGTGGGCGCCGTCACGGTGGGCGCCTCGGGAACCTCGGTGTTCACGGTCCAGGCCCGGCTCGCGGGGGTGGCGTCAACGTTGCCGGCCACGTCTATCGCCCTGACCTGGAAGGTGTGATCTCCATCCGCGAGTCCCGGATAGTCCTTCGGCGAGGCGCATTGCTCGAACGCCGCGCCGTCGAGCGAACACTCGAACGTCGAGCCGTCCTCCGAGGAGGAGAACGTGAAGGTCGCCAGATCGGCATCCACAGTGCCTTCCGGTCCCGAATCTATGGTCGTCTCGGGCGGTGTCGTGTCCGCGGATTCGCGGAGGTCTATGTAGTTGTGGAGGTAGTATCCGGTCGTGTCGTCGGCGGCCAGCCCCAAAAGACCGGTTTCGCTGTTCAGGTTTTGCTTGGTGGAAGTGATGTCGTTGACGTTGGGGTCGGCGCCGCTCTGGATGAACGGGTCGCCGAGTCCCGCCTCGAAGGAGATGTTG
>JBOHBL010000011.1:0-2882 GCA_050698295.1 Rubrobacteraceae bacterium
GAGGGGTGTATCGCGGGCAGGATGCCCACGCCCCCAGGATGCCCGCGCCTGGTTGGCTGCGAGGCCGCACTCTGAGCGATCTCTCCAGGGACTTCTCGGCGGCGGTGATCACGGCGATGCCGATTCCCCAGGGGATGGCTTACGCGCCGCTCGCAGGCCTGCCCCCGCGCTACGGTCTTTACCTGCCCAAGCGCTTCGCGCCTCCCGCGAAAGTCTCGAGTTCTTCCCTGTCTGGCAGACCTTCGTAATCTCCGAGCGTCATGATGCTGCAAGCGCCCATTGCGTTCGCTATCCTCAGACGTTCTTCGAGCGATGTGTTCCACAGGCCGCCCGCTATGTATCCGGCGGCGAAAGCGTCGCCAGCCCCGACGGGGTCAACTTCGGAGACTTCGAAAGCTCCCTGCTCCAGAAAACCGCCGTCAATGAGCGCCTGGCAACCTCGTCCGCCCCTTTTCAGGAGTATCTCCGTGGGACCTTCCGAGGACAGTTTGGTCAGCAGTTCCCTGTCCGATGTCCCCCAGAGCGCCTCCGCTTCCTCCTCGCTCACGAACAGCACGTCAACGGCGGGCAGTATCTCCTCGATGAATTCCCGGCAATCCTCCGGCGACCACAGCTTCGAGCGGTAGTTGACGTCGAAGCTGATCCCCACCCCTCGGCTCTTCCCTTCTTCGACGAGCCACTTCACGAAGTCCCGGCAGCCGTCGGAGAGCGCCGGAGTGATCCCAGTGAGGTGTAAAAACTTCGCGCCGTCCATATACCCGGCGTCGAAGGCTCCGGGGGCCATCATCGAGGCTGCGGACCCTTCCCTGTAATAATAGACGCGCACCTCCTGACCGAGCTTCTCCCGGAGGTACAGCCCGGTGTTCGAACCCTCGATCATGCTCACCCGGCTCGTGTCCACCCCCTCGCCACGCAGCCGATCTATGACCATTCGTCCGGTCTCGTTCGCCCCGACGTAGCCCATCCAGCCCGCCGAAATCCCAAGCCGCGAGAGGGAGATGGCGAAGTTTGACTCCGCGCCCCCCACTCTGAGCTGCAAATCCTGGGCGTGCCGCAGACGCCCCGGCTGGGTGGGGAGGGCGAGGAGCATGGTCTCGCCCGCCGTGACGACCTCGGGCAAGCTCATACTCACGCGGATCTCGCTCTCCGGGCGCGAATTATGGAGATAGCCAGCGAGGCGATTGTGAGTATCAGCAAAATCAGCGGGATGGGTTGGAGGAGCCAGCCGAAGCCGCCCTCGCTGATGATCATAGCCCGGCGGAACCCGCTCTCGGCTATGGGGCCGAGGATGATCCCGATGACCAGCGGGGCGAGTGGATATCCGCCTTTGAGCATGAGGTAGCCGAGGACGCCCGCCGCGATCGCAACCAGCACGTCGAAGGAACTCGACCGGAGCGCGTACGCTCCCACGACGCACAAAACCAGAACCGTCGGCCACAGGAACCGCGTCGGGACGCGCATGATCTGAATCCAGAATCTGGTGCCCACCAGACCGAACACGAGTATCGCGACGTTGACCACGAGGAAACCGACAAAGATGCCGTCCACAAGGTCCGGGCTTCCGGTGAAAAGCTGCGGCCCCGGTCTCAGCCCATGAACCGTGATCGCCCCGATGAGTATCGCCGAGACGGAGTCGCCCGGGATGCCGAGCGTGAGCATCGGCGCGAGCGCGCCCGCGGTGCTCGCGTTGTTGGCGGATTCGGCGGCGGCCACGCCCCGAGGCTCTCCCCTTCCGAAAGAACTCTTGTCTCCTCGCGCGAAACGCTTCGTCTCGTTGTAGCCGACGAAGGATCCGATGTCCCCGCCGGTGCCGGGGATCACGCCGACGATGAAGCCGAGGATGGAAGAGCCGGTGGTCGAGGGGATGAGCTTTCGCCACTGCGAGAGGCTCAGCCGGAAACTCCCGAGAACGGTTCGGACGTTCTCCCCGCCGCGCAGCCGCTCGTACTGGGTCAGGGCCTCCGCGATCCCGAAGATGCCTATGAGCACCGGGATGAACTCGATGCCGGAACTCAGCTCCGTGGAGCCGAAGGAGAACCGCGCGTATGCCTGTATCGGGTCCAGCCCGACCATCGCTATCCCGAGTCCGAGCAACCCGCTGATGAGACCCCGGACCACGGCCCCCTCCGAGAGGGATGCGATGATCGTCAGCGCGAAGACGGAGAGCATGAAGTACTCCGGCGGACCGAAGGAGAGGGCGAAGTCCGCGAGCACCGGCGCGAGAAGCGCGAGCAATATCACCCCGATCATGCCCCCCGCGACGGAGGTCACGAGCGAGATGGACAACGCCTGTCCGGCCCTCCCCTGCCGGGCCATCGGATGTCCGTCAATGACGGTCGCGGCGGCGGAGGGAGTGCCCGGCGTCCGGATCAGGATAGCGGGTATGGAGCCGGAATAGAGGGCGCTACCGTATATACCGAGAAGCAGCATCATCCCCGGAACCGGCTCCAGCCCGAAGGTGAAGGGCAAAAGCACCGCCACGCCCATCGTCGCCGTCAGGCCGGGGAGCGCCCCGATCACGATGCCGACGAGTACCCCGATGACGATCATGACGAGCGACTGCGCGGTGAACACGGCCTCGATACCGGCCATCCAGTTATTCATGCGGAATCCGGGCGAGAAAGACCGGGAGTCGGGAAAAGACGAATACGGCTTTCAACTTCCGCACCTGCGAACTGTGGAACTCTCCAGCCGGATTCGGTATCAAAGCGGAAGCGCCCCCTCGATCAGACCGGTCGGCAACGACACCCTCAGCAACTCATAGAACAAATAAAAGAGGACCGCGCTCACACCCACCGGTATCAGAGCCAGAGGCAGCGGTTTGCGAACCTCCGCCAAAAGGAGCGTGGCGAAGAGGAACAGCACGGTCGCAAGGATGAAGC
>JBOHBL010000012.1:0-1488 GCA_050698295.1 Rubrobacteraceae bacterium
CGGTGAAGAGGTTGCCCATAAACCAGACGGAGTCCTCCAGGCTCGCCCGCCGCGCATACGGCGCGGTCTTTTCGGGTTGCATCGTCATGTGGATACTCCTTTCCCGCCCGGCTTCCGAAAGAACGAAACGCCGAGCCATGTATACAAAACGGGGTTCACGAGAAACCCGTTCAAAAGCGCGGGAACCAAAATCGCCGAAAGAAAGGCGAGATACCCGAGTCCCTTCGGAAACCGACCGCCCCGGACGATGAGCCACCCGACGAGGAAGAGGGCGATGGACGCCCCGAAGGTGAGAAGACCTCTCGGATCCACGGGGTTCGGAAGGTCGGGTATGGACACCGGAGGGTTCACGGCGTTGGCGAGGTCGTATCCACCATGCGCCGCCGCCCCGAACGCCCCCGCGACGCCGAAAACGAGCGCGAGAAGGGCGAAGGAGGCATCGGTTTCTTTCAGCCGCTCGTACACGGCGGCGAGGACGGCGGTTCCGAGGAGGCCGCCGAGCATGAGGAAGAGGCCGCTGAGAAGCGTGTTTTGCAAGATCACGAAAGACACCGCATACGAGAACCCGGAGGCTCCCGCGAGTATCGCGCATCCTCCGGCGAAACGCTCGAAGGCGGAGGTGTTCGGGAGGGTCGCGGCGGCTGTGTTCCCGGCTGCTTCGGTCGTCATCGGGCGATCTCTTCCCTGCGCGCGCTCCTCCGGCCCGGAAGCTCAGACGGGTCGGTGTATTCGGGGTACCAGTCTTTGTAGCCGAGACGCTTTCCGATGGGGGCGAGGAGATCGAAGAGCGCTTTTTGGACGGAGATCGGGAACCTTTCGAGGTAGTTTTCGCCTTCATAGGTTCCGGCGAACCACACCGCGAGCTGGAGCATGTTCGGAATGCCCTTCCCGCCCCTCTTCCTCCCGTCGCGGGCGAAACCCCACATGTTCTCGATGAACGTCTCCGTGTTGAGAGCCGGACGGAACTCGACGATGACGCGCATCTCTTCGTCGCCGGGATTCCATCGTATGTGCGGCGCGCCGGGCGCGATGGTCATGGACTCGCCCGCGTGGAGGTCTTTCACCTTTTCCTCGCCGGCGCGGTATCGCATCTTGCCCGTGACGACCTCGAAGCTCTTCGACTGCTTCATGTGGATGTGCGAGACCGGCGCGCTCCCGCCGGGCTTCACGAAAAGTTCGAAGCGGAGAAGCTCCCCGTTCGTGTCGTTCGAGGTGTCGAGCCACGTGAGCCGCTCCCTCGTCACCGGGTTCTCGATCGTGTCGCCGCGTTTCGCCATGTACTTTCGTCGACCCTGAAAAAGTCTATTCAGCAATCGCCGGGACGGTTCTGCGGGGCGAACGAGCGGCGAAGAGAGACGCGAACCGCTCCAGCAAAAACGACAACGAAGCTCCGAGGGCCGCGAGGAGCTTGGAGAAGTTCATGCCCGCCGCGCTCAGCACCGCGTTGAGCTTGTCGCCCTCGGTCCCCTTGAGCCGACACTTCTCCAT
>JBOHBL010000013.1:0-9828 GCA_050698295.1 Rubrobacteraceae bacterium
GCGTTGTTGCTTCCGCCGTTCATCTTCCTCGTGGGGCTCATGTTCAGCGTCATGGGGATGCTTTTCACCAGCCTGATCCAGAGCATAGACTTCTACGCTTACTACTTCACGCTCATCGTGACGCCGATGTTCCTCTTCTCCGGCATCTTCTTCCCTGTGGAGGACTTCCCCGCTCCGGTGCCGCAGCTGGCGTGGATGACCCCGCTGTATCACGCGGTGAACGTGTGTCGGGGACTGGCCACCGGACCCTCTCCATCGGTGCTCATAGACGTGACGTGGATAATCGTGTTCACGTTCGGGTTGGCTCTGGTTCCGGTCCAGATCATGCGTAGACGCCTCATCAGTTAAGCTGGTACGATTCTTTGCGAGATGGAAGCCGAGCAATTCACCATCCGAACGGCCGAGAAGGAGGACGACCCGGCGATAGCCGCGCTCGTCATCGAGGGCTTTATAGACAAATTCCGACCCGTCTTCGGAAAGAGGATGGATCAGTCGGTGAAGATCATGGAGAAGTGGATCTCGCTGGAACATTCCGCCGGAGGCGTCCGGTCTTTCGTGATAGAAGGTTGCGACACCGATGAGATCGCCGCGAGCGTCGGGGTGCGCGTCTCGCCGTCCAACGACGACGTGATGGCTCGCGGACTCTGGCGCGCCCTGAGCCGCAACCTCGGCACGCTGCGCGCCCTGTGGGCGACGATGCTCCTCTCATACCCGCGCTATTCGGCCCGAAGTTCGGAGGCGTACATCGAGCGTCTCGTGGTGGCTCCCGGCTTCAGGCGGCGGGGGATGGCGAGGAGTCTGCTCGACGCCGCCGAAGAATTCGCCGTGGAGATGGGCAAAATGACCATAGGTCTTCACGTCAGCGGCAACAATTTGCCCGCGATGAAACTCTACGAAGACGAAGGGTTCACGGAAGTGTCGAGGCAGAGGTCGCTATTGACCGGGAAGTTCCTCAAGATAAGGGATTGGGTCTACCTCAGAAAGAGTTTGTAGAGCCTGCCTAGAAACGCGGCGGCTCTTCGGAGGAGCCGTCCTTGTCATCGTCGCGGTCTTCTTCGGCGCTCTTTTTGCGGCGAGGCGGACGTTCGCGGGGAGGTTGAACATCTTCCCGCGACGACCCGCCCCAGTCGAAGAGCTCTCTGGGGACTTCCGGGATGATGTCGTCGCCGTCGGAGGGCTCGCGGCGCGGACGCCTGCGCCGCGGACGGGGAGGCGGCGAGGGGTCTTCCTTCTCGTCTTCGAGAGGTTCCTCTCTCTTCAGGTTCTCCTCGCGGACTTCCTCTTCCTCGATGGTCTCATCTTCGAAGTCCTCCCGTTCGATCCTCCGCCCTCCGCCGGAGAACCTGTCGCCGAGCCTGCGGACGACCGGGGGAGGCTCTTCAGAGGTTTCGGAGGCTTCGTCGAAGTCGTCGTCCTTCGACACAGGCCTCTCCTCGGCTGGGGGCGGGCCGAAGGCCGGGGCGTCTTTCTCGTCTCTCTCTTCGGCTTCGATCTCCTCGTCGTCGAGGCTGATGGTGTCTTCGCCGACTTCCTCGTCGTCCTCTTCGGAGAAGCGTTCGACGTACTCCAGATAGCGGGCGTCGCCGGTGAGAAAAGCGAGTATCTGGGCGTTGAACTCGCCGATGCGTTCGATCATGGGCATGTGGCCGCACTCGTCCATGAGGCAGATCTCGGCCTGATCGAGGCTCCGCGCCCAAACCCCCGCGGCCTGCGGGTCCACGATCTGGTCCTCTTCCCCCGCCACAACGAGCACCGGGACCTTGATGATCCTGGCCTGACGCGCCAGCCGTCCGCCCCGGATCTCACGCTTCGCGACCTTGAGGGTCTGGCTCATGGCCGCGGGCGTCGAACTCGCGGCGTCTTCTATTATGTCCTCGGTGAGGTCGTCCGGATCGGAGACGAAGGGACGCATCCACATCGCCCTCACGGGCCGCGCGGCGCGCCCGAGCATGTAGAAGATCGGCCCTATGACCGGCAGCGTCGCCGCCCACAACGGGGTGGGCAAATCTATCTGTTCTTCGTTGGCCGGGGTCGCGACGAGGACGATTCGTCCGACCACGTCCGGGTGATCGGCGGCGAGCTTTATCGCCATATCTCCGCCGATGTCGTGCCCGATCACGTTGACCCTCGCGAGCCCGAAGTGCGCGCAGAAAGCGTAGATCAGGCGGCTCCCGTAGCGTATGCCGTAGCCGGAAAGAGGCTTATCCGATTCGCCGAAACCCGTCAGGTCGAGGGTGTAGACGGTGAAACGCTGCGCCAAGCGCCCCGCCAGGTTCTCCCAGACGATGGAAGAGGAGAGCCAGCCGTGGACGAGCACGACCGGAGGGCCGCCGCCGATCACGTTGTATCGAACCCAGGTCCCTTCGAGTTCGAGGTACTCGGTGTCGCGGGCGCTTTCGACTTCGTGGGTCGCGCGGCCCAACGCCAGCGAGACGCCGACGACGAGCAACGCCACCACGAACACGATGATCAAAACGGTACTCATGGGCGAAATGATAACCTAAGCTGGTTTGGAGGACATGGAGCCCCCAACCGGGCTTCAGGAACCCCAGTGTCTGCTCAGGATGTGACGGATGACGAGTGAGGCGATCACCGTCGAGGCGAGCGAGAACCCGGCCTTCACGAGGGCTTCTTTGAAATCGTCTTTGACGCCGCGCTCTTCGGGCTCGTCGAGCAGCCTGTCGGCGAGCTTGCTCGCGAGCAACGCCGCCAACGCGGTCGAGGTCAGGGTGATGATCCTCTTCTGCATCTCTTCGTCCACAGCCGTCCCCCTCCTATTCCGCCGCCACCCGACGCTCTTGATCGTAGATGTGACAGAGCTGGGAGAGGAGCGCGTCCTTTTCCTCGGGCTCGGCGTGGCAGTCTATGCAGAAAAGGACCTCCTCAAGACGACCGGGATGCAGGTCGTGGTCCATCATGAAGTTCAGGATGTCCTGATACCCTTCCCCGACTTGATCCACGAACTCAGAAAAAGAAATGCGCCCCGAGATGAGACGCTCACAGGCTTCGCAATCGTCCAGGTCTCCGAGCCGCCGGCTGGTGTGTCTGACGATCAAACCGGGAACGATGTCTCCGGTCTCGGCCACTTCATTCGCCAAAACGTCCCCTTTCCAGGCCCGCGAAGCGAGCCGCCCGCGAGGTCCTTCCCGCGAACTTCCAGTTTCCCATTGCCCCTTGCGGCCGGCCCCGCCGCGCCGACCGTCTGTAGAGTCTACGTACACAAGCATATTTTGTAAAGAGCGACCCATATCCCGAAGCGACGACACCTTATACTCAAGAACGTCGGAAGACGGCGAAATCGCATCCGAAGGAGGACGGAGTGGAGAGGAGGCGACGCGAAACTCGCGTGGTGGTCGTGGGGGCCGGTTTCGCCGGAGCGGCTTTGATCCGGAGCCTCCCCCAACGTCTCCGACGTCCCGGAGAGGTTCTTCTCGTGGACCGCGCCTCCGAGTTCGAGTTCGCGCCCCTGATCCACGAGGTCGCCGTCGGTCGCCTTCATCCTCGAAGCGTCGTCTCCAAAATACCGCCGCTCTGTACGGATCGCTGCGCTTTCTTGCAAGCCGCGGCGACGGGTCTCGACCCCGAAGAAAAGGTCCTCCACACGACCTCCGGCGAGGTGCGCTACGAGTATCTCGCGCTCGCGACGGGAAGCGTCGCCGCGCCGCCTCCGGCGGATCTCGCGCCTCACTTCCGCTCTTTCTGGTCGCTTGAGGACGCCGTCTCGCTCCGGGACGCCGTCTCGAAGATGTGGCGGGAGCGTAGCCTTCCGACCATCGCGATCGCGGGCGGCGGCACGACCGGCGTCGAGCTCGCCTCGGAGATGGCCGCTCTGCTGCGCTATCTGAGGAGGAGGACGGCCCTCCGCAAGCAGGTTCCGAAGGTCATCCTGCTCGAAGCGACCGAGCGGCTCATGGGATGGTTGAGCCCGCACTTCCACGACGCCGCGATGAAAGAACTGAGAAAGCTCGGCGTCGAAGTCAGGCTGAACGCCCCGGTGACCGAAGCCGCCCCGGACGGCGTCAGAGCGGGAGGAGTCTGGTTCCCCGCCGGCATCCGTCTGTGGACCGCCGGTCACGTGATCTCCGACCTCGCCGCCGGCCTCCCCGGAGAGCGAGACTCATCCGGCAGAGTGCGCGTCGGGCCGCGCCTGACCCTCCCCGACCACCCGGAGGTCTACCTGCTCGGAGACGCCGCCGTGTACACCGACCCCCGCCTCGGTCCTCTCCCGCCCACCGCCTCCGTCGCCGTCCAGCAGGGACCGTTCTGCGCCCGCGACCTCGGGCGCAGGGTGCGAAATCCGCAAAGCAAGCGTCCGAAGTTCGACTTCTTCGACCGGGGCTACGTCGTGAGCCTGGGTCCGGGCAACGCAGTCGCCGGGGCCCTCGGCGCGAAGTTCACCGGAAGGGCGGCCCACGCTCTCTTCCGGAGCGTGCTCCTCTATTATCTCAAAGACCGCGGCGGACGCGCCCTCACCGCCGCCGACTGGGCGATGGAGAGGATGGGGAGGCTCGGATTTTGACGAGGTGACGCTCGACGATCTCCGACACATCGTCCGGCTCGACTTCCGTGTACCACACATCGTCCGGGAAGACGAACACGACGGGTCCCTCGTGGTGGCGGCGCGAACACGGGTTTCGCTGGACTACCTCCGCGGAGTAGCCGTGTCGCTCCACTTCCCGGCGAAAGAGGTCAAGCAACTCCCCTCCGCCCTTGCCTCCGCAGCGATCTTCGCCCGGAGTAGCGCACACGAAAATCTGTCGAAAAGTCGTCATGGGACGTATTTTATGACGTGAGGTCGCTTCGCTCCTGGAGGAGGTGGAGGAAATAGAGGAGTGGAGGAGTCGTATTCGTCTTTCCCGACTCCTCCATCTCCTCTGCGGCGTAGCCGAAAGGCGAAGCCGCCTCAAAACGCGGTGCTCGAGAAATCCATCTCCGAGCGTTCGGAGACGCGGCGGCCCATCCCGCTCTCCTTGCCGGCTTCGGCGACGGTTTCGGCGACCGCCGGGGCGACGCGCTCGTCGAAGACCGAAGGGATGATGTAGTCCGGGGCGAGGCTTTCCTCGGGGATCACGTTCGCTATCGCGTCCGCGGCGGCGAGCTTCATGTCCTCGTTTATTTCTCTGGCCCTTATGTCCAGAGCGCCGCGGAAGATACCGGGGAAGCAGAGGACGTTGTTGATCTGGTTCGGGTAGTCGCTGCGTCCCGTGGCGACGATCCGGGCGTGTTCGTAGGCAAGCTCCGGCCTTATCTCCGGGTCCGGGTTCGCCATGGCGAAGATGATGGGGTCTTCGGCCATCTTTCGCAGATGCTCGACCGACAGCACGTTCGGGGCCGAGAGCCCGACGAAGAGGTCGGCGCTCTCGATGGCGTCGCCGAGGGCGCCCGTGAGATCCTCCGGGTTCGTGTTCTCGGCGAACCAGCCTTTCGAGGTGTCGAGAGATTCGCGTCCCCTGTGGACGATGCCGCTCCTGTCGCAGCCGATGATGTTCTTCGCCCCGGCGGACATCATGATCCTGGCGCACGCGACCCCGGCGGCCCCGACGCCGTTCACGACGATTTTGAGGTCCTCGATCCTCTTGCCGGTGAGCTTGAGCGCGTTTATGAGCGCCGCGAGGACGACGACGGCGGTCCCGTGCTGGTCGTCGTGAAAGACGGGGATGTCGAGCTCCTGTTTGAGCCGCTCCTCGATCTCAAAGCAACGCGGAGCGGAGATGTCCTCCAGGTTGATCCCCCCAAAGCCCGGCGCGAGCCTTTTCACGGTCTCGACGATTTCATCGGTATCTTTGGTGTCCAGACAGATGGGGAACGCATCAACGCCCGCGAATTCCTTGAAGAGCATCGCCTTGCCCTCCATGACGGGCATCGCCGCCCGGGGCCCGATGTCCCCCAGCCCGAGGACTGCCGTGCCGTCGGAGACGACGGCGACGGTGTTGCGTTTTATGGTCAGGTTGAAGGCTCGTTCGGGGTCCTGGGCTATGGCCCGGCAGACCCTCGCGACGCCGGGGGTGTAGGCCATCGAGAGGTCGTCGCGGGTGCGGATGGTCATCTTGGATCGAACTTCGATCTTCCCTCCGAGGTGCATGAGGAAGGTGCGGTCGGAGACGTTGACGACGCGGACTTCGGGCATGTCATTGATGGATCGCACGACCTGCTGGCCGTGTTCGGAGTCGCGGGCGTTGACGGTGATGTCCCGGATGGAGGTCTTCTCGCCCATCCGCACTATGTCCACCGCCCCGACCATCCCGCCGGCCTCTCCGACGGCGGTGAGTATCCCTCCGAGAGAACCCGCCCGGTGCGGGAACTCCACCCTCAAGGTCATGCTGTAACTCGCGCTCGGTATCGCTTCCATCTTCTTCCCCTGTTCCGGATCCACGCTTCCACTCGGGGTTAGTTTATTGCAATGAGCAGAGCCGGTAAAACGAGCCTTTACGCTGGGTGGAAAGTTCGCGCCGACGCCCGGACGACTACCTCAACCGGTTGCCGCGCCAGTCGTCCACCGACCAGCCGACGAGGAAGACGACGAGCGCCCCGTAGATGAGGGTGGCGTACCAGAACCACGCATCCTCCCCGCTCGCCCAGGCCCAGGCGATGAAAAGGACCATCCCGAGGTTCATAGTGAATAAACCAAAGATGCGGGAGAGGTCCCCGGAGACCCACCGTCCCCGTCGGAGGAGGAAGTCACCGAGCGCCTCAAGCGCGACGCCGCACACGACGCAAATGGGCCACAGCCACATCAAAAAAGAGTCCCCCGAACCGAAAACCAGAACGATAAACATGGCGATCGCGCCGATCAGGGCAAAGGGCAACCAGACGCTCGCCGAGGACGCGGGCAGCTTCCCGGAGAGCTTCCTGAGTATCCTCCTCCCTTTACTCCGTCCCGCGATGCTCACGACCTCGACCCCTTTTTTAGACGAGTGCATTATGCCACGATTGGAGAGCTGTTAGCCGTTAGCAAAAACAAAAGAGCTAAAAGCTAATTGCTAACGGCTAAATCGGCATGTAGCCGGGGTCGTCGGGGAGGTCGGTTCCGGGGAGGGCGTCGCGGCGGTCGAGGAGCCAGCGTCCGAGCGGGGTCTCTTTTCCGGCCTCTTCGGCGGCGGACTGGAGGCCGGTCCGGATCTCAGCCAGTACGGGCGGACGCTCGCCGTATGAAACTATTTCCAGCTCGGCTCCGAGAGCGGCGTCGATGAACTCTCCCCACCGCGCCGCGGCTTCGCTTTCGGGTTCAGGCGGCGAGGCGAAGGCGCGTTTTATTTCGTCCGAAAGTCCGGTTTGGCGAATGATTTCGAGGCGTTCGGAGTACGGCTCCGCCGCGCTCTCTTGGAGGTAGCGCCGGCTTGCGAAGAGGAGGAGGCGCGAGGAGACCGTTCGCTTGCCCCACGATTCGGCGACGGCCTTCCAGTTCACGAAGGAGCCCCCGTAGAGAGCTTCGAGGTTCAATTCGCCGTCCCGAGAGTTTTGATGCTCGCCTCTTCGGAGAGGACCTGCGGCGTGGCGTCGTAGTTCGTGAGCCGGTAGAGGTTCGGCTGCGGGAAGTCGAGGACGGGGTCATCCTCGGTCGCCTGGTCCATGTAGAGCGCCCACAGGTCGAGCGGCAGGGTTTCGCCTCCGGCCTCGTCGAGACCGTGGACCCCGACCATCGAGCGGTTGCCCTCCGGGTAGCCGACCCACACCGCCGTCGAGAGGCGCGGGGTGTAGCCGACGTACCAGGCGTCCACGTAGTCGTCGGTGGTTCCGGTCTTGCCGACGGACGGGCGGCCTATCTCCTCGTCGAGGTCGTGGAAGTTTGAGGCCGTGCCGTGCTCGACGACGCCGCGCATCGCGTCGGTGGCGGCGGCGGCCTGGTTGCCGCTCATCACGCGCTCGGCGGAAAGCTGGTGATCGAAGACCGTCTCGCTCTCCCCGAACCCGACCCGCGTGATGCTCGCGACGGCGTACGCCTCGCGGTGGATGCCGCCCCCGGCGAAGGTCGAGTAGGCCGAGGCCATCTCCAGCGGGCTGACGTTCGTCTCGGCGCCCCCGATGGCGGTGGCGGGGATGGGTTCCAGCGGGGACTCGACTCCCATCTCTTTCGCCGTCTCGACGACGTTCTCCATCCCGACGTCCATCCCGAGCTTCACGAAGACCGTGTTGTCCGACTGGGCCATCGCGTCGTAGAGCGATATCGGACCGCGCTCTATGTAGCCGTAGTTGTTGATGACGTACTTTTCGCCGAGCGCAAGCGACTCCGACACGTAGACGCTCTCGGGTGAGATGTTTTCCTTGAGGGCCGCCGCGAGGACTACGGGTTTGAAGGAGCTCCCCGGCTGGCGTCTGGAATCGAGGGCGAGGTTGAAGCCCCCTGCCTGACCGGCGAGAGCGAGTATCGCCCCGCTCTGGGGCTCGACGCTGACGACCGCCGCCGAGGGGTCGTCGGGCAGAAAGAGCGTATCCTCGATGGAGGCAATCGCCTCGCGCTGCATCTCGGGGTCTATGGTCGTGCGGATTCTGAGCCCTCCGGTTTCGAGGGCGTCCTCCCCGAGGGCGTCCTCCACCTCGCGACTGACTTTTTCGAGGAACGGCTCGTATTCGGAGTAGTCGGGGGGAGTTTCCGGCTCGAAATCGAGGGGGGCGCCCTGGGCGCGGAGGCGTTCGCGGGTGGAGATCATGCCCTGCTCCTCCATGAGGCGCAGCACCTCGTCGCGGCGGTCGGTCGCCCTCTCGCGCGAAGGCCCGTCGTCGGCGATCATGTACGTGGAGGGCGCGTGGAGGAAGCCCGCGAGCGTCGCGGCCTCGGGGAGCGTCAACTCGTCCGCGCTCTTGCCGAAGTGCCTGTTGGCGGCGACCTCCGCGCCGTAGGCGCCGTTGCCGAAATAGACGGTGCTCAGATACGTGGTGAGGATCTCCTCTTTGGTGTGGTTCGCCTCGTAGGAGAAGGCGAGGCAGGCCTGGACGAAACGCCGCCAGAACGAGACTTCGTAGCGTTCGTCTTCGGGCACGAAGAGGTTCTTCATGAGCTGCTCGGTGATGGTGGACCCGCCCTCCTGCACGCGCCGCGCCCGGATGTCGGTCCACGCCGCGCGCCCGAGTCCTTCGAAATCCACCCCGACGTGGTTCTCGAAGCGCCTATCCTCTATCGCCACGACGGCCTGCGGCAGGTAGCGTCCGACGTCGTCGGGCGAGAGTGTCCGGCGGTTCTCCCGCGCTATGAAGCGTCCGATCTCCTCTCCTTCGGCGTCGTAGACGTAGGAGTTCTCGACGAGCGAGGGATAGCCGGCCTCGAGTTCGCCGCCCCGGGTTTCGATCACGAAGAAATACAACCCGACCACGAACATCGCGACCGTCAGGGTCAGGATGATGGCGAGGTTGAAAAGGGTCCTTAGAGCTTTGAGCAGCTTGCCCGGAGGACGACTTTTTCGCTTTTCCTTGACCTTCGTGCCGGTCTGGAAGGCGCTGTGCAAGTTCACCCCGATCTGGCTCAAAAGTGGAGATCGGGTGCTAGTATAGCGGCCATGAGGGAGCTTGTATGCACCGCCAAACGCGCCGGAGACTTCGAAAGCCGCACCGAAGAGTACGAGCTGATTCTCTCCGTGAACGGAGCCGAACGCCCGGTCTTCGTCAAATACCTCGCGTCGAGGGCGTATGAGATCAACGCCGCCCTCGACTCCTGCGTGGAGGCCGCCCGAGAGGCGATCTCTGCCGCCGGAGTCGACGCCCGTCCCACCGACGAGCAACTCTCCCAGTTCTCCTGGCGAGCGATGCAATCGGTGAAGTACGATGAAGGAGAATCGAAGACCTCGACGCTGAAGATGTCAACTACTGAGAGCTAAAGCAGTCGGCCCTCAGCTT
>JBOHBL010000014.1:0-3075 GCA_050698295.1 Rubrobacteraceae bacterium
GTTCCTGAATGATGTCCTCCCCGATCACGTCGGAGTACTCCTCCCAGACGCTCGGGACGACCTCGTCCTCGAAAGCCTGCCGCTCCTCTTCGCTCAACTCGGTGATCTCGGTCGAGCCTTCCTCTTCTATGACCTGAAGCGCCTCGTTGTTGACTTCTTCGGCGATCTCACGGTTGTACACGCTGGCTTCCTCCGCCGATTTGTCCACGATCTGCTTGAGGTCGTCGGGCAGCGACTGGTAGAACTCCTCGTTGACTACGAGCACGTAGCCGACGTAGCCGTGGTTGGAGACGGTGATGTAGTCCTGAACGGTGTGCATGTTCTGGCTCTCGATGTTTGAGTACGGGTTTTCCTGCCCGTCTATGACGCCCTGCTGGAGCGCGTTGTAGACCTCGGCGAAAGCGAGCGGCGTCGCCTGCGCGTTCCAGGACGCGAACTGGCTCCTGAGAACGTCCGAGGGCTGTATTCTGAATTCCAGCCCTTGCAAGTCTTCGGGGCTTCGCATCTCGGTGTTGGAGGAGAGCTGCTTGAGTCCGTTGTCCCACAGCCCGAGAACCCGGATGCCTCTGTCGCGCAGCGCCTCGTTCTCGAAGATCGCCTCTCCCACGTCGGTCTCCGGCGAGGCGATCTCCGGTATGTCGTCCACCGAGTCGAAGATGAACGGGAGGTCGAGAACCTGTATCGCCGGGGCGATGGTCGTGAACTTGGCCGTCGCCGGGGCGAGCATCTGCACGGAGCCTGATTGCAGCGCCTGAAGCTCGTCCTCGTCGCCGTAGAGTTCGGAGTTCGGGTAGATCTCGACCGTGATCCTACCCTCGGAACTCTCCTCCACCAACTCCTTGAACCGCTCGGAGGCCATCCCCTTCGGAGTCTCCGGCGTCACGACGTGCGAGAGCCGAATAGTGAAGTTCTCGCCCTCACCGCCGCCACCTCCACCACCGCCTCCGCGCGCCCCGCACCCGACCGCCACGACGCCCAACAACGCAACCACACACAAAACCGCTACGATTCGCCTCGACCCGATGAAGTACCCCAAAAGATCTCCTTTCCCAAAATTCTCACGTTCTCGACTCCCATTCTCCCACAACGGCTCTTCCACCACGCTGCTTTAATGTACGGACAATAAAGAGATGGTTCGATGATGTCAAGCGAAGCGCGAGGGGATCATGGCAGAGACCCGACTCCCGCCGTCAAACGTGGCAACCTCCACTCAAGGATCATCTCAACGAAGCTTTGTTGACGGGACACATTTGACCGTACATCATATTTCGGAGGCAGAGAGTCGGGAGGAAACGGATATGTCGCGTGTCGCGATAGTCGGCGCCGGAGCGATGGGCTCGGTGTACGCGGGGCTCATGGCTTCCGCCGGACACGAGGTGTTCGCCGTCACGCTGTGGGAAGACCACGCGGAGGCCATGAACCGGGACGGCTTGCGGGTGGAGGGTGTCAGCGGAGACCGGACGGTTCCGGTGCGTGGAAGCGCGACGACCGATGGCATCGGCATCTGCGACCTCGTGGTCATCGCCACCAAAGCGGCGGATGTCGAGGATGCCGCGCGTTCGGCTCTGCCCCTGCTCGGTCCCGAAACACTCGTGCAGACGATCCAGAACGGACTGGGCTCGGCGGAGCGGGTCGCTCTTATCATCGACCCCGACAGGATTGCCGTGGGGGTGGCGGGCGGCTTCGGGGCTTCGCTGCGATCTCCCGGCCACGTTCACCACAACGGGATGGAGATGGTCCGCTTCGGGGCTTATGCCGGCCTGCCGCGCGCCGCGCTCGAAGCCGGGGCGGAGGTCTGGCGCTCCTCCGGGTTCGAGGTCACGCTCTTCGAGGACACCGACCGGATGGTGTGGGAAAAGCTCATCATGAACGTCGCGTTCTCCGCTACCTCGTGCCTCACCGGAAAGACCATCGGACAAATCCTGTCCGACCCGAACGCCTGGAAGGTCGCGCGCGATTGCGTCCTGGAAGCGGTCAGGGTCGCTGGCGCGCTCGGCATTGAGTTGCGGGTGGGAGACCCGATCGAACACGTCCGCAAGCTGGGGGACAAAATCCCCGACGCTCGACCGTCCATAAAAATCACCGGACTTCCCCTGTCGTCTTCAGGCGACAGCGCCGTAAGTCCGGCGCACCTCCCTTCGCGCTATAATGAAACTCGTGCTCTTGTACGGGTTTCGACCCAGCGGAGCTTGACAACCGAATATTCGAGAGGTTCGGGAGAGCAAACCTTCTCCCGGTAAAGTATTCGAGGTTGGAGGCTTTGCCTCTACCTCCCCTAGCGGCACTGTTTAGAACCGAGAGGTTCGCCGCTTTTACGGATGCGACACTCTCAGGCTCGGACGGAGCCTTCAGCACGTAACGTATCGGGTTGCCGAAAGCGTGTGCTGAGAAGCCGATCGCTTTAGCTATCGGAGTCGTCACGCTGCTCGACCACCTCTCACGCCAGCCCTCGGAGATCGACGTCATCAACGGCGCGATCCCACGCGAAGCGGAGAAGATTGGACTCACCGCCCCCGTCAACGCCACGCTGACCGCGCTGGTGAAAGCGCGCGAAGCCGAATGGAGCGTCTCATAGCGGCTTCGCCGCGCACGCGCTTCGCTCGTCAGCACGTGGGCTTGCCGCTTTTTGTCTTTGCTGAAATGCGCGGCGAGCCAAAGGCGAGCCGTCTCACAGCCGCGTTGACACCTCGCATTTGTACGTACATAATCGGTTGAGCTACGAGCGAGAACCAGGAAGGGAAAAGAAACATTGAGCGAGACAACCGCGACACGTCATTCGACTCGGACGCTCGCGTCTTTTCTGGCGGGTCTGAGATATGAGGACCTGCAGGACGAGGTGGTCGAACGCGCCAAAGACTTCTTTCTCGACTGGGCGGCCTCGGCGCTCGCCGGTAGAGGAGCGCGACCGGTCGAAGCCCTCGAAAACTTCGCCGGGACGATGGGGCCGGACGCGGGAACGAGCGAGGTTCTCGTCTCCCGGCGGCGGACCTCTCCCCTGTTTGCCGCGCTCGTGAACGCCGCCTCCTCGCACGTCGTCGAGCAGGACGACGTGCACAACGGCGCGGTGTTCCACCC
>JBOHBL010000015.1:0-1674 GCA_050698295.1 Rubrobacteraceae bacterium
AGCGGGCGGAGTGGTCTGTCGGTCAGACGGGCCGTCAGGATCGCTCTCTCCGAAGGCCGTCCCTCTCGTTTTATGAATCCGCCCGGGATCTTGCCCGCCGAGGACATTCTTTCTTCGATGTCCACCGAGAGCGGAAGGAAGTCCACTCCGGGGCGGGGCTTCGACGAGCGGCCCGCCGTCGATAGCACGGTCGTGTCGCCCAGCCGGGCCGTGACGGAGCCGCCGGCCTGTCTGGCCAGCTTCCCGGTCTCGAGCGTGATCTTACGCTCGCCTACGGGGATCTCTAAACGCATATTCTGTTTCTCCTCTTTGATGCTGGTAGTTCCCGGCGAAAGCGCCCTAGCGGCGCAACCCGAGCCTTGAGATGAGCGAACGGTACCGCTCGACATCCTTTTTCTGGAGGTACTTCAAAAGCCGGCGCCTCTTGCCGACGAGCTTGAGAAGTCCCCTCCTCGAATGGTAATCGTGCTTGTGGACGCGCAAATGATCCGTCAGGTGCGCGATGCGACTCGTGAGGACCGCGACCTGAACCTCCGGCGACCCGGTGTCGCCGTCTTTGGTCCGGTACTCCCGGATGATCTCCTCTTTGTTCTCTACGACCGCCAACTTCTTCTTTCTCCTCTGTTCTCGTCTTCGTTGTCTGTTTATTCGTCTGTTTAACCCTGTTCAACGACTTATGCTAACACAGCGAGTATCAAATGGTGGCATCCGCTATCCTCCGCGCCTCCTCGACGTCGCGCTCTATTTGCTCTACCAACTCTTCGACGCCCGAAAATCGCTTCTCGCCCCGTATCCTCCGCATAAACTCGACCTCGATGACTTTACCATAGATGTCCTCATCGAAATCGATCACGTGCGCCTCGATCCGGCTCTCCCGCTCCCCGAAGGTCGGCGCGATCCCGATGTTGGCGCACGCCGCCCACCGCTTTCCGTCGATCCGCGCGAAGCCGGCATACACGCCCCCGGCCGGGACGACGACCTCCCTCGCAGGCTCTACGTTCGCCGTCGGAAAGCCGATGGTCCGTCCCCGCTTGTCCCCCAGCGCGACCTCGCCTCGCAGCGAATAGGGCCTTCCGAGCAGCTTCGAGGCCTCCTCGACGAGCCCTTCGCCGAGAAGTTCCCGGATGCGCGTGGAGCTTATGTCGCCGTCGCTCTCCCGAACGCTCACGCCGACCGCCTCCCCGCCGAGCGAACGCATGATGGAACGCAGGGCCTCCACGTCCCCCGCCGCCTTGTGTCCGAACCTGAAGTTCTCCCCCACAACGACGACGTTCGCATGGAGCTTGCCGACGAGCACTTCTTCTACGAACTCCTCCGGGCTCTTCTTCGAGAGTTCCCTGTCGAAAGGGATGACGGCGACTTCGTCCACTCCGAATTCGAGCAACAGTCCTCGCCGCGCCTCCACCGTGGTGAGCAAACCCGGCGCCTCTCCCGGCTTCAATACCGACCTCGGATGCGGGTCGAAGGTCGCCGCGATGACTCGCATGCCTCGCTCCTCGCCCTCTTCCATCGCCCGTCTCAAAACAGCCTGGTGACCTAGATGCGCCCCGTCGAAGTTCCCGAGCGCGACGACGCCGTAACCGCCGGGAGTCGGGGGTCGGGAGTCGGGAGTCGGGAAAAACAATGCTACTCTCTGTTCCCCGGAGAGACGTAGCATGCCGGAGAGACGTAGCA
>JBOHBL010000016.1:0-1159 GCA_050698295.1 Rubrobacteraceae bacterium
GTCCGAAGCTCCGCAGGCCGCCGTCGCTCCCGCGCCGACCGGCGCCGAAGGAACTGAGATCAAAGAGCTTTCCCGGATGCGGCGGGTCATCGCGCAGAGGATGCAGCAGTCCAAGCAGGAAGTGCCGCACTTCTACGCGACCGTCGAAGTCGAGATGGACGACCTTATGGCCTTGAGGAAGCAGCTAAACACGAGCCTCGAAGAAGAGGGCATAAAGCTTTCGGTCAACGACTTCGTGATGAAGGCGTGCGCCGTGGCCTTGAAGAAGTTCCCGAACCTCAACGCTCTGTGGACGAGCGAGGGTCTCGAGCTCCACGAGAAGGTCAACATGGCGATGGCCGTGGCGCTCGACGACGGGCTCATCACGCCGGTCATAAAAGACGCCGGGGCTGCGACGCTCTCGACGATATCGGCGGCGGCCAAAGATCTCGCCGGAAGGGCGCGCAGCGGCGACCTCAAGCCGGATGAGTACCAGGGCGGGACGTTCACGGTATCGAACATGGGCATGTTCGGGGTGGAGAGTTTCACCGCGATCATCAACCAGCCCCAGGCCGCCATCGTCGCCGTCAGCGCCATCATCAAGCGCCCCTCCTTCGACGACGAAGGAAACGTCGTCCCGAAGAGCCTGATGAAGCTCACGCTCTCCGCCGATCACCGGATAGCGAACGGGGCCGAAGGCACGCTGTACATGGCGGAAGTCAAACGTCTCCTCGAAAGCCCGATGTTGTTGGTTGTGTAGAGACGTAGCATGCTACGTCTCTACATGCTACGTCTCTACGATTCCCGGTCTTCGCGTCGGGGGCTTTTCTTATCGTTCCTTGACGAAGCCCGCTTGCGTGAAGTAGTGGTCGAAGTCGAAGGCTGTGTCGAGTCCTCGTTCGGCCATGAGAACGAAAGAGATGCAGTCTGTCAGCGAGTACCGCTTTCCTGATGTTCTTCGAGGTGGCCGAAGCCGCTGCGGAACAACGCTTTTTAACTCTCGCTTCGCGTGTTCACTCGCGATGTATCCACGCGAATCGATGTCGTTTCCAGACGAGCCATTCGACGCCGGACTGCTAGAATACGACCGTCAACCTGCCGGAGTGGCGGAATCGGTAGACGCGCCGGACTCAAAATCCGGTGAGGGCTTTCCTCGTGTGGGTTCGAGTCCCACCTCCGG
>JBOHBL010000017.1:0-9249 GCA_050698295.1 Rubrobacteraceae bacterium
CCAGAGTCCGGCAATTCTTTTTCGTCGAGGACGGGGGTGAACTCGTCGGGGCCGGTGGGCTCGTAGACGTTGCGGTTGACCCGGAGTCCGTAACCGTACGAGAGTTCTCCGCCTAAGTGCGCTCCCATGCCGACGAACGAGTACCCGGCGAGGGAGGCGAGCTTTCCGGCCTTCCTGCGGCCCGAGGCGCGCAGGATGAGCGAGGCCGTGTTGAGGGCGAGTCCGGCGGTATTCGCGAGGGCGTGGGCCATCCCCATCCTGCGCGAGCCTCCGGTGAGGTAGCGCCAGTCGGACATGCCGACCACGGCGGCGGCTACTCCGCCCGCGATCCCGAAGGCGAGCGTCGCGTCCGCCGCGTCGCGCATGGCCTTCGAGTCGCCCACCGCGTCCAACCCGTCGAAGACGAGGGTCGCCGTCCACGAGCCGACCGGCACGTCCGTCAGGGCGGGATGCAGCGGGGCGCCGAGCCAGGTCCCGTCGAGGAGGTAGCGCGCCGTCGCGCCTCCCGACCGGACGGCTTCCTGAACCTTCGGCTGGACCTGGTCCGAAACATGGTCCAGAAACGGTATCGCGTCCACGATGCGCTGGCTGAACGTGGCTCCCATCTTTTATCCTTTCGCTGGCCGATCTTTCGGAGTTTAGTCCACGATGGAGGGAAGAATAGGCGTGGAGGTCTACAACCTTCGGCGCTCCCCGGCTTTCCGCCGGGCAAAAGAGCGACCCAGTGCAGAAAGAGGATGTAGAGGTACAGGGTGAGCATCAGCGACGCGAGGATGGTTTCTTCGTTCATCCAGAGTATGGGCCATTGGGCGGGGATGGTCTGGAGCGCGAGGAGGAGAAGGGCGAGGAGATATTTCCCGCGGGAGACGAGGAGCAGGATGCCCGGAGCGAGGAGCATCAAGTAGTTGTGCCAGGAGATCGGGGACGCGAGCAGCGAGACGGCCACGAGCGCCCAGAACCCCAGCGAAGGGTCGTCCCGCAACTTCCACGCGGTGAGGGCGACGAGAGCCAGCCCGACCAAATACGCCACCGGGACGAGCCACGGGACGGAGGCTATGGCCTCGACGTACTCGTTCTCGGTGAAGAGGCGAGCCGCCGCGGAGGGGATCGAGGCGTTATCCCAGTAAGGACTCACGGATGAGCCGAGCAGGATCCCCACCCACTCGAACGTCGCCCCGAAGCCAACGACGAACGCCGCAACGAGCGTCGCGACCGCGCCGGTGACGAGCGTTGAGATGAGCGCGTTCCACCTCTTCCTGACGAGCGGCCACAGCGCGAGCGGCAGCAGCGAGGGTTTCACGGCGATGGTCAGCCCGAGGGCGACGCCGGAGGCGATGGGCATCCCGCGTCTGTCGAAAGTCCAGGCCGCGACGAGCCCGAGGGTGAGGAAAGCGTAGATCTGGCCGAGCGCCAACGTGGCGAGGAGCGGCGAGGAGACGAGAAGGAGCCCCGTCGCAACGACCGCCCATCCTCCGCGTAATTTCGTCTCGTCCGCCATCCAGGCCAGGTAGCAGATCACGACCGCAACCGTGAGGACCGTGAACACGCGATACGCGAGCAGAGTGTCGAGCAGGCCGAGCGGAGAGATCATGAGCGTCCACAACGGCGGGTTGAGGTTGGCGAACATGGCCCCTGTGCCGTAGAGGTTGTCCCCATCCCAGAAAGCCCGCGCCGAACGCCAGAACGAGTCGAAGTCCGCGTGGATCTCCATCGAATCCGAGGAGATCCTGCCGAGCGCCACGTCCACGTACGCGACGTTGAGCCCGAAAGACAGCGCGAAAACCCCGATAACAGCCACCGCCAGAAGCGCGTCAAACACCCTACCCGACACGTCCCCGGAAGCGGCTTTCCTCGACATCCAACGAAACATGACCCGCTATCATACGCTTTTTAGCCGTTGAGCATCTCCAACTTGAATATGAGAGAAGATGGCTATACTCTCTGGGGGTGCGGGCATCCTGCCCGCATGCGGGAGAGCTTGAGCATCGCGCCCCCAGGGGTGATCCATACCCATCAAACTCGGCTTGGAGATACTTAGCTATTGGCAAAAAGACGACTCGAAACGCGACCCGCGTTCTGAGATCGCCCCACCCGGATAGCCGAAATTCATCCGCCAAAGTCGAAAACCGCCGCCGCCCGAAAGAGCGACGATTCCTCCCAATTCCACTGACGGCTAAAGAGCGGAGAGGGGGGGATTTGAACCCCCGATGCCGGGGCTGCCGACATAACGGTTTTCGAGACCGCCGCATTCGTCCACTCTGCCACCTCTCCGCCGAGGAGTTTACCGCACTCGTCCCCCACCGTCAGATCCCCGTAAACGTCCGCCCAACCCCGAAAAACAACCCGATCCCGCGCGAACTACCTCATGCGACAAAACACAAAATTTACTTAGTCACCAAAATTCTTCGAGTATGGTTACTCTACACCCACGATTTAGACGTCTCGAAACCTCAACCGAAAATCCCTGCAAACGGGCGCATTCGCGTCAAGAACAAAAACGGCGCTCAAGGCACGACACCATATAAACCTCTACTTCACGTTTATTTTCGAAAGACAAAAGGTTGTATGTCGAGGTTACTGGCATGAGGATGAGGATATATAATCGGCGACCGATTTCCGGGTAGTGAGGCCAGTTTTTTCGGAGTGATCGTGGACCGGAGCATCTCAAGAAAGACTTCGAGTGGTTGGGACGCGAGGCGTTACGCGCTGCTTTCGGTTGTGGCGGCGGCGTTCACCATCGCGCTCAAGCTCGGAGCGTATCTGCTGACGGGTTCCGTGGGGTTGTTTTCGGATGCGGCGGAGTCGCTCGTGAATTTGTTCGCGGCGTTCGCGGCGTTCGGGGCGCTCACGGTCGCGGCGAAGCCCGCGGACGAGGAGCATGCGTACGGGCACGGCAAGATCGAGTACTTCGCCGGGGGTTTGGAGAGCGCGCTCATCATCGTGGCGGCGCTCTGGATCGGGGTGACCGCCTCCGGACGTCTTCTGGACCCGCAACCGCTGGAGCAGGTCCCGCTCGGCCTCGGGCTCACGCTCGTCGCGGCGGCGATAAACGGGGGCGTGGCGTTCGTTATCTCGAGGGCCGGAAAGAGGCTGCGGTCCATAACCCTCGAAGCCGACGCCCGGCATCTGCTCACCGACGTCTGGACGTCGTTTGGGGTCGTCGTCGGGGTAGCGGCGGCGCAAATAACGGGCCTCCTCGTCCTCGACCCGCTCATCGCGCTCGTCGTAGCCGCGAACATCCTCCGGATCGGGAGCAAAATGTTCCGCAACACCGCCAACGGCCTCCTCGACAAAGCCATCCCCGAAGAGGACCTGGCAAAAGTCTCGACCATCCTTTCGCGTTACGAAAAAGGCGGCATCCGTTTTCACGCGCTCCGCACGAGGGAGTCCGGTCAGAGGCGTTTCCTCTCCATGCACGTCCTCGTGCCGGGCGAGTGGAGCGTACAGCGAGGCCACGACCTCTCCGAAAAAATAGACAAAGACCTCCGTGAGACATTGCCCGGAAGCACCGTCTTCATCCACATCGAGCCCTCCGAAGACCCGGCCTCCTTCGCGGATCAGGGTCTCGACCGCAAACCGTCGGACGAAGATTAAGCATCTCCAAACCGAGTTTGATGCGTATGGATCACCCCTGGGAGCGCGGGGTTGAAGCCCGCGATACACGCCTCCGCTGATGCGGGCAGGATGCCCGCACCCCCAGGACACCTTCTCTCATATCCAAGTTGGAGATACTTAGCTTTTCAAAGACGGCTATGGCGAGAGACCACACGCCGCTGCACACGAAGATACCCGTCGAGACGATGAGGCAGGAACCGAAGATCACCGCCTCTCCCGAGCTGTACTGCCTGTAATGATAAGCAAGCAAGCCCGACGCGAGGCTACAAGCTCCCGAGAGGACCGCCGTCAGCAACAAAGCATTTGTCACACCGAACTGCTCCGGGACGACGACTGGTCGGGAGGCGAGGTAAGCAAACCACGAGAGCAACGCTATCAAAGACGAGACGAAAAGAATTACGAGGAACCGAACCGCAATCTTGGGAAAACCTTTCTTCATCACGAGGAAATCGCACAACTCCCCATCGACCGTCGGACGGGCAAGAGTAGCCGATAAGCAAAGCCGGAGGCTCAGGCTCTCCTGGGCCTTAGCATCTCAGCCTCCACCGCTCTCCCGAACCTCGACTCGGCTTCTTTCCTGCGGTCTTCCTCGTGGATTCCCGTGTCATAGGAATTCAGTCGCCCGAGCAACTTGCGCCGATTCGCCCTGCGCTTTCTTGTTCTTTCCCGGCATTCCATCGTCCGGCTCCTCTCTGCATTGACATGTATCTTACATTATCCGCGAAGCAGAGGGCCAATGACGCTTTCGCCGAACTTCTGAAGGAAAGGCAAAAGGGCGAATCCATAAAGATCCGCCCCCGTTTCAATTCGCGCCCCCGCAGGCCGCTCGGAATTTTATGCTACGGGGAGCGCAGTCGTCATCTCTTTAGCTGCATTTCGAGTAGCCGCAGGAGTGGCACGTTACGCATCCCTCCTGTCTCGTCAGGCCGCTGCCGCAGTCCGGGCAGGCGCCGATGATCGGCAGCTCTCGCGTCTCGGGCAAGTTTTCCTCGACGAGGTAGTGTTCGCCCATCGCTTTGGCGACGCCGTCGGGGACCGAGAGGATGGCGTTGGGACCGAAGCCGTAGGGATGTCCATCCTGAATGCCCTTGAGTTGGTGGATGACTTCCCGCGGCTTCGCGCCGTGCTTTTCGGCGAGCGAGATCATACGCCCCAGAGCGTCCGAGAACGCAGCCGCCGTCCCACCAGGCTTTCCGATGACGATGAAGCACTCTCTCGGCCCGAACTCGTCGTCGTTCATCGTCACGTACAAAGGCCCGTGCCCGGTCTGGAGCTTCTTCGTCACCCCGGAGAGCGTCTTCGGGCGACCGTTGCGCGCCTCGGCGAGCGAGACGTGCTTTATCTCCGGCTCGACAGCCCCGGCCTTGCTCGTCGCTCCGGTCGAAAGAACCTGCGCGTCCCTCGAACCGTCCCGGTAGACGGCGATGCCCTTGCAGCCCGTGTCGAACGCCTGCATGTAGGCGGCCTCCACGTCCTTCGTCGTCGCCTCGTTCGGGAGGTTTATCGTTTTCGAAATTCCCATCGAGGTGTACTTCTGGAACGCCGCCTGCATCCTGACGTGCCACTCCGAGGAGATGTCGTGCGAGACGACCCACACAGATCTCACGTCGTCCGGCACCTCTTCGATGTCGCGGACACTGCCGTGTTCGGCGACCTTCTTCATGAGTTCTTCGGAGTAGAAACCGCGCTCCTTCGCCAGGCGCACGAACTCGGGGTTGACGTCGGGCATCTCCATCTCCGCCTGACGCCGCATGAACGCGACCGCGAAGAGAGGTTCGATGCCGCCGGAGCATCCGGCGATCATGCTGATCGTGCCGGTCGGGGCGATGGTGGTGACGGTGGCGTTGCGAACCCTGTCGCCGCGCTTTTCGTGGCGCGAGCCTTCGTAGTTGCCCATGATGCCGCGCTCGGTGGCGAGTTCGCGGCTCGCCTCCCACGCCTCGTCGTCCACGAACTTCATCATCTTCTCTGCAAACGCCAAACCCTCGTCGGAGTCGTAGGTTATGCCGAGCTGTATGAGGGCGTCGGCGAAGCCCATCACCCCGAGTCCGATGCGGCGGTTGCCCCGGCTCATCTCGGAGATATCGGTCAAAGGGTAGTTGTTCTGCTCGATGACGTTGTCGAGGAAACGCACCGCCGCGCGCACCGTCTCGCGCAACTCGTCCCAATCGATGTGAGTCTCGCCCGAGGTGTTTCCGTCCGCCAAACTCGCCCCGCTCCCGTCGTCGCTCCTCACGAACCTCTCCAGGTTTATGGAGCCGAGGTTGCACGAGTCGTACGGCGGGAGGTGCGCCTCGCTGCATGGGTTCGTGCTCTCGATGGGGAACTGCGGCGTGGGGTTGTCGGCGTTGATCTTGTCTATAAACACCACGCCAGGCTCGCCGTTGAGCCACGCCCCGTGCACGATCTTCTCGAAGAGGTCGCGGGCGCGGACGGTCCTCATCACCTCCCCGTCGCGCGGGTTTTTGAGGTGGAAATCCGAATCACTCCTCACCGCCTCCATGAACTCGTCGGTAATGGCGACCGAGATGTTGAAGTTGTTGATCTTCTCATTGTCGTTCTTGCAGGTGATGAACTCCTCAATGTCCGGATGGTCAACCCGCAAAATACCCATGTTGGCACCGCGACGAAATCCGCCCTGCTTGATCTTATCGGTACTAGCGTCATATATTGCCATGAACGAAACCGGCCCGCTGGAGACGCCCATCGTGGATTTCACGATGTCTCCCTTCGGACGCAGCCGGGAGAAACCGAATCCCGTTCCGCCACCCGATTTATGAACAATGGCCTGGTGCTTGAGGGTGTCGTAGATCGAAGGGATATCGTCTTCCACGGGAAGCACGAAGCAAGCCGAGAGCTGCTGCAACTCGCGCCCGGCGTTCATAAGGGTCGGCGAGTTGGGCATGAACTTTCGCGAGAGCATCATCTGGAGGAACTTCTCGCTCCACTCTTCATAGAGAGCTCGCGCCTCCTCGCCCTCCTTGAATTTGAACTCTCCCTCGGCGATGTTCGAAGCCACGCGGCGGAACATGTCGATGGGCTCCTCCAGCGGCTCGCCCCGCTCGTTCTTTTTGAGGTAACGCTTCGCCAGGACGGCCCGCGCGTTCTCCGAAAGCTCTATGTCGGACAGCCTTCCGGCCACTTTGCTCCTGTCTACCTCCACTTTCTCATCCTCCCCGATTGTACTTCCGTCTTGCTTTGTCCCAATACCTGCTTTTCGAGGACGCCCGATCAAACGCCCTCGCCGGAGTCTATCTCCCTCCGACCCCGGTCAGCCTCACCAATTCGGAGCGGAACTGGTCCACGTCGGTGTACTGCCGGTAGACGGAGGCGAAACGCAAATACGCCACCATATCCAGCCTCCGCAGGCGGGCGAGGACCATATCACCAAGCCGCCTCGAGGTCACCTCGTGCCGCCGCCTCTCCCTCAACTCCGCCTCGACCTCGTCCACGATGTCCTCGACCTGATCGTCGGAAACCCTCTGCTTGGCGCACGCCTTCGAGATCCCAGCCAACAGCTTCTCCCGGTCAAAGGCCTCCTTCCTCCCATCCCGCTTCAAAACCATGAGCCTGATGGGTTCCCGCCGCTCATAAGTCGTGAACCGCCTCCCACACCCCGCCGATAAACACTCCCTGCGCCTGCGTATGGCGTCCTTCGACTCCGAAAGCCGCGAGTCTATAACCTTCGTATCCTCGAAATCACAGTACGGACACTGCACTCAGGAACCCCCATCACTCCAACACAACATCTGGTATTGCGGCAACCTATCACACCATATTTACGGTTCGCAATATCCCTTAACTTAACTTCAACTTGAGGTTAACATAAAGTTAAAGCCCGCAATCCCGCTATTCAAGCGGGAATAACCACCCCGGAGCCTCTGCCGAAAATTTTTCAAGAATTTTTCAGCAGAACGCAAAAAAGCGGAATTACCCGCAAATCACGCACCTTTAGCTTCAGGTGAAGTCGTTAGATTCAATTGTCGCTTCAACCTAAGATTAGTATTCCTGCATACTTAAATTTGAAGTTCAAGTACACCCTGACAAATGACTTCAGGTCTATCTCTGGGGTGAGCGGGGGCTACTTTCGCGACGGGTTTTGAAGAAGTCGCGCAGGAGTTTGGCGGCTTCGGGTTCGAGGATTCCGGATGTGACCGGCATGAGGTGGTTGAGCCGGGCGTCGCCGGGGGTATCGTGGAGGGTCCCGGCGTAACCTGACTTGGGGTCGGGGGCGGCGTAGACGATGCGGGAGAGGCGAGCGGCGTGGGCGGCTCCGGCGCACATCGGGCAGGGTTCGAGGGTGGAATAGAGCGCGCAGCCGGTCAGGCGCCAGCCGCCGAGAGTTTTCGCGGCCCGCTGTATCGCCAGCAACTCCGCGTGGGCGGTCGGGTCGTGAGTGGCTTCGCGTTCGTTGGCGGCTGTCGCCAGCACCTCATCGCCTCTCGCGACGACGGCGCCGACGGGGACTTCACCCTTTTCGGCTGCTTGTTCGGCGGCTTTGAGGGCGAGGCGCATCATGGCGGCGTCGCCGGGCGGGGGGGGGCTGGGATCCCGTTTAAGCCTTTTCTCCATCGGGCCGATAATAGCAGCGAGGGCTTCGTTGCGAGGCTGTGTTGGCTTTTATGGGATCTTCCGGGAGGGTTGCGTGCGGGGTCGGGCAGGTAGCGTTGTCGGGGTGGAGGAAGTCTATGGCAGGCTTCTGAGGTCGGTGCGGAGCGTCATCCACGGCAAGGACGAAGTGGTGGAGCTATGCCTCATATCGCTCCTCGCCGGGGGGCACGTGCTTCTCACGGACGTCCCCGGAGTGGGCAAGACGACGCTCGCGAAGGCGATGTCGTCCGCGATAGACGCGGATTTCTCGCGCATACAGTTCACGCCGGACCTTTTGCCTTCGGACATCACCGGGACGAATGTTTTCGACCCGAGGGAGGCGCGCTTCCGGTGGGTTCCCGGCCCGGTGTTCGCGCCTGTTTTGCTCGCGGATGAAATAAACCGGGCGACGCCGCGCACGCAGAGCACGCTCCTCGAGGCGATGGCCGAGGGCCAGGTGACGGCGGACGGCGTTACCCGGCCGCTTCCGGAGCCTTTCTTCGTCGTGGCGACGCAAAACCCGCGCCAGTTCCACGGGACGTACCCGCTGCCGGAGGGCCAGCTCGACCGCTTCACCATCGTCGCGAGCATGGGCTACCCCGCGAGGCAGGCGGAGGTGGATATAGCGCGCGAACAAGTCGAGGGCAGGCCGCTCGACGAAGTCGAACCCGTCGCCGACGCGCGCGAGGTCGAGGAGGCGCGGGAGGCCGTCCGGCGGGTGCAGGCGCACGACGAAGTCATCGAATACGCCGTCGCGCTCGCGGAGGCGACCCGCGAGCATCCGGCGGCGTCTCTCGGCGTCTCGCCGCGCGGGTCCATATCCCTCGTTCGCGCCGCGCAGGCGCGGGCCGCGACGAGGGGACGGGACTTCGTGGGGCCGGAGGACGTGAAGGCCCTCGCCCCGCACGTGTTGCCGCACCGCGTCCGGGTTCGGGGCGGAGCGACGACGGGGCGACTGCGGAGGGCGTGATCCGCGACGCCCTCGACACCGTGGCCCCTCCCGCATGAGCCGCGTGAAGAAAATCGCGAAGTTCGCGCTTTTGT
>JBOHBL010000018.1:0-6422 GCA_050698295.1 Rubrobacteraceae bacterium
GTTCCCAGCCCTCCAAAACCCTGTGCCGTCCGTTCGGCAGCGCGTCGGCGATTTGCCTGCCCACCTCGATCATCCACGCGGGACTCGCCCCGCCGACGAGGACGAGGGTGGGGATGGACACCGCGCCGAGCAGGTCGGACGGGATCGCGCCTCCTCTCTCGATGTCGCCCATGACCTCGGAGTCGTATGCCATGGTGTGCGCCATCGCCACCACCCGCTCGTCATGGCTCATCCCCTCGACCATCTCTCGTGGCATCCCGATCCCGCTCAGGATGTGCGCGATCGCGTCGCCGCGGCGGTCTTCCGCCAAAAGCGTCTTTATCGTCTCGGCGTCTTTCCGCGAGGTACGTTGCATCGCTTCGTCCTCGGCGGGCGCATACGGCGGCTCGTGCAGCGCGAGCTTCGTGATGGGCAGACCGCGCGCCGCCGCGTGGAGGGCGAGGGCGGCGCCGGAGGAATGGCCGTACACCGACGCCGTCCCCCCGGCCTCGGCGATGAGGGCGCTTATGTCTTCGATCTCGCGCTCGACGGCGTACGGCTTCGTGTCGCCGCTGTCGCCGCGACCCCGGCGGTCGTAGTTGATCACGGTGAAATGCTTCGCAAGCTCCCCGGCGGTCGGGCGGGTCAGCGCCCGGTCGCAGAGCTGCCCGCCCACCACGATGAGCGGCGGGCCGTCGCCCAGCCGCTCGAAGGCGATCTTCGTGCCGTCGCTTGAAGTTACCGTTTCCATGCAGCTCTCCTTCCGATTCGTGCACGCAACCCGGATGCGCTGCGCGTTTTTGTCCTGTGGGCGCGCCCGTTACCGTCCGCCCCGTAGATCACGGCGCACTTGTTCTCCAGCAACATGCCGATCCTCTCCTTTCCTCAGCCTGTGGGACGCGAAGCCCGGCCGGCTAGCTGGCTACCTCCCCCATCCACACGTGACCGTCGAGATCCTTGAAGGCTCCCGAATAGCCCCAGACCTCCTCTTTAGGGGGACCGGACACCTCTCCGCCGGCGTCCCCAGCCTTCTTTACCAACTCGTCCACCTCCTCCCGGCTCTGCACGCCCACGTTGACGATGCACTCGGACACGTCTCTCTCAGCGACGACATTGCCCTGCGACACCCACGAGAATCCCACCGTCGGGATGAGCATAAGGCTCGTTCGGCCGTGGAGGACAAACGTCACGGGTTCCGGCATATCGGAGCCCTCCTCGGGAGCGGCGGCGAGGTCGAGGCCGATCCCGTCCCGGTAGAAAAGGAACGCTCGCCGGAGATCTCCGGTCGGCAGGGCCACGGTAACGTTTTTCGAGTCCATGCTTGCACCTCGCAATCGTTGTTCTGAGCTTCCTACGGCCATCCGACGCGCGGCGCGGGCGCTCGGGCGGTGAGTACTTGTCCGGTGTGGGACTCAAACATGAGGTTCATGTTCTCGACGCCGCGCCACTCCGCCGCCACGATTAACAGCGTTTTCCCGTCCTCGCCCCCGAGCATGCACGCGAAGCAGGCGAGGTCGGTCTCGATGCTTTGCAGCACTTCTCCACCCTCGCGGACGCGCGCGCAACGCTTGTTCGGGACGGTCGCGTACCAGACGACGCCTTCGGCGTCGAGGCAGATTCCGTCTGGAGGGTCGTCGCCGAGGTCGGCCCACACGCGCCGGTTCGAGAGGGCGCCGTCGGGGGCGATGTCGAAGGCGGCGAGGCGTCTGGCCCACGACTCGGCGACGATGAGCGTCGAGTTGTCGGGAGTTACGGCCATGCCGTTGCCGAACGCGATGCCCTCGGCCGCCCGGCGAACCTCCCCGTCCGGGCGGACGAGCGCGACGACCCCGGACTCCGCGCCTTCGCCGGTCTCGAAGTCGAAGTCGCCGCCGTTGACGTAGGCGTTGCCCCGGCCGTCCACCACGATCTCATTGAACCCTTCTGCGAGACTGCTCAAATCGGCGTGCGTCACAAACGAACCGTCGGACTCCATTCGCAAAAGCCGCGCCTCCGGCCCCGAGACGACGAGCATTCGTCCGTCGGGCAGCCAGTCGAAGCAGAACGGTATGGTCGTCGGGACGCGGGCCATCACCTCGCTGTTTCCCTCGGAGTCCACGGCGATGATCTCCGCAGCGCCCCAGTTCGAGAACCACAGGCGGCCCTCGCGCCAGCGCGGCGACTCGCCGACCACGAGTCCGGTCATCAAAGTTTGCGTTTCAGGCATCGAAGACTCCTTTCTTCGAGAACCGGACTTCATAAATCGTTCTCGACTTCTCCATCTCGTCGCTCTTCCTTACTGCTCGTCCGCCGGCCGGTAGGCGAGGTAGACGACGCCTGTGGCGAACGTCTTCGAATCCACGAGTTCCAGGGCTTTCCTGTCTTCCCCGTCCTCGAAGAGGCGCTCCCCGCTCCCCACGACGACTGGATGGACCATCAGCGTGAGTTCATCGAGGAGGTCGTTTTGCAAGAGAGACCGGACGAGCGTGGCGCTGCCGGTGATCCCGATGTTCTCGCCGGGTTGCTGCTTGAGTTTGGCGATCTCCTCCGCGACGTCGCCTTTTACGAGCGTCGAGTTGCTCCACTCGACCTCATCCAGCGTCGTGGAAACGACGTACTTGGGGGTGTTGTTCATGTAGTCCGCAAACGGCTGGTCTTCGGAGGACACTCCTGGCCAGTAAGACGCGAACTCCTGATATGTCACCCGCCCAAGAAGCATGGCGTCCGCCTGGGCCATCGCCGCTCCGACCGCCTCTCCCATCTCGTCGTTGAAGTACGGGAGTTGCCACTCCTCCGGCGACTCCGTAACGCCGTCCAGCGACACGAACAACCCCGCGGTCACTTTCCTCATGGAGACTCCTCAGCTCGACCCTCGCTTTACGTTGTCGCCGGGAGGATACTCAGGAGACGTCGTTCGCACTTCTCTTATCTTGCTTTTATACGGCTAAGGCTCTGGTGGCGAGTCGTTCGAGGAGCAGCGCGGGCAGGGCGATGAGGACCGGAGGGTCTATGGCAAGCACCGGGCGCATTCGCACGTTCATGCATCCTTCGCTCCGGCCCGCGCGCACCGTTACCGGAGCTGTTCCGCGGCCCACGCGCAGGGCGTCGCCGGGCAGCAGGGATTCCATGGGGTCTTCCGAGCGGGGCAGGGCGGCGGCCATGAGGTGGTAGCGACCGTCGGGGACGGGGGGCAGCCGGTGATGGCCCGGAGTCATCAGGGTCGTCCCGGCGGCGGGGCGTCCCTGCGGGATGGCGGTGGGGAAGAGACCGACGAAGATCAGCCTCCCGGCGAGGTCGGGGCCGTGTACCCGAAAGGCGACGCCGCTTGAGACGGGAGCCGGGGGTATTCCTTCACCGCGGATGTGATCAAAGGCCGCGTACAGCTCTTCGGGCAACCTCCTCATCCTGCCCGGCGGTAGGCCGACGAGTTCCTTGAAGCGCGTCGTGAACGTGCCCGGGCTGTTGTATCCGACCTCGAAGCAGACCTCGGTCGCGCTCAGGTCCGTGGTCAAAAGCAGCCGCTTGGCCCTCTCCAGGCGCAGAGCCGTCATGAACTCGCCGGGAGGGATGTCGGTGACCCGCCGGAAGACGCGGGCGAAGTGGTAGGGGCTGAGATGGGCGATTTCCGCCATATCATGCAGAGACAGCGAGCCATCCCCCCGCATCTCCGCGATGACACGCTCGATCACCGGAGAGTGCGGCAAGTCCGCGCCGCTTGAAACCACGCCTTCCATACCCGGATTGTACCGAGAAAGGAGGGCGCGCCCACCGGGGATTTTCCTCCGGTAAAACCGCTGTTTCGTCCTCGGGAGCTAATGGGCACTCTCTTTCATCCCTCGGAGCTACCAATCTTAGCTCCACAGTGCGAGGTGCGCCGGCTCCTCTCAAAGTACCGTATTCGCAAAGGATACGGACCTGATAGGAGATCCGATGCGCTACTCTCAAACCTCGAATAAACCCCCGACAAACCCGAAGCATCACTTTTGGCAGAGGTCCCCGCACCCGGTTTACGGCTACTTTGGAGATCGCAAACCGAAGAAAGGCCCTTGAACCGATGACCACCAACGCAATGCCCGCCGGGAAGAACCTCACCGCGCTCCTCGCGGCGATGGGGACGTTCGTACTTGTCTGGTTGCTCTCTCCCGGACTTCGCTCGGATATCGGGCAGGCCGCCGTTTTTTTGAGTGAGATCGACGCGGTCGGCATCAAGGACTGGATGCTTTCGTTTGGAGCCTGGGCGCCCCTGGTCTACTTCCTCGTCATGGTCGCCCAGGTGATCGCCTCTCCCATCCCCGCCGGTCCCGTCACGCTCGCCGGCGCGCTCATATTCGGCGTCGTACCGGGCCTTGCCCTCAGCATGGCCGGTTCGGTGGTCGGCTCCGTCATCGTCTTCCTCGCCGTTCGTCGGTGGGGAGAGGCGCTGGTCTTGAAGGTCGTGGACGAGAAGACTTACTCCAGATACGCCGGGAAGCTCGACGGGAGTGGTTGGTGGTTCTTCTTCATCATGCTCCTGCCCTTGATGCCGGATGACGCGGTGTGCGCCCTGGCGGGGCTCTCGGCGATGTCCTTCAGGCGCTACGTCGCGTTCATGGTCGTGGGCCGGTTGCCCGGAGCGACGCTCACCGCGCTCCTGGCCTCCGAGACCATCACCGGCTCGACGGCGGCCTGGGTCTCGGTCGCTCTGATCGTCGCCGTGCTGCTCGTCCTGGGGTTCGTCTACCGGGATCGCCTGGAGTCCTGGCTCCTTCGCTCCGCGGAGGACGGGAAGCGGCCATGAGCATCGACGCCCTCGTCTCGCTGCTGGAGGCTCACCCCTACCTGCTCCTCTTCCCGCTGGTGATGGTGGAGGGGCCGTTGGCGACAATCTGCGCCGGGGTCCTCGTATCCGCCGGCCTCGCGAGGTGGGCTCCGGCCTTCATTCTGGTCGTGGCCGCCGACCTCGCCGGAGACACCCTCTACTACCTCCTCGGGCGCTCCGGACGCCGACCGGGGGCGAGTCGTTTACTCGCTCGCCTCGGCCTCGACGAAGAGAGGTTGGCGACCCTCGAAGAGTCGTTCGACAGGAACGGGGCGAAGGCGCTGGCGGGGGCGAAGATCGCCGACTTCGCCGCGATCCCCACCCTCGCCGCCGCCGGCCTCCTGGGGATGAACTACAAAAGGTTTCTGGCCTGGGACCTCGCCGTCACCATTCCGAAGTCTGCCGCCCTGATCGCCCTCGGCTTCTTCTTCGGACAGCAGGCGTTGCATTTCGCCGACTACCTGGACGTCGGGTCCGCGGCGTTCCTCGCCCTGATCCCGGTCGCCGTAGTCGTCGCCTTCTTCGTCGTTTCGAGAAGAGTCCCACGCAAAGAAAGGTCAAAGCAAGAAACGGAGGATTGCGAATGAAGATTTTGATCGGCAGCGACACCTACTACCCGGACGTGAACGGAGCCTCGTACTTCGCCCGACGCCTGGCGAAAGGACTCGCCGAGAGAGGACACGAAGTGCACGCGCTCCGCCCATCGGGGAGTTTCAGTCCCGAGGTCACGGAGCGTGAAGGGACGATCATCCACGGCATACCCTCGGTTCCCGTCCCGTTCCACGCGCCGTTCAGGTTCTCTCCGCCGCCTTTTTCTTACCGGAGCGTTCTGCGAGAGGTCGAGAGCATAGAGCCGGAAGTCGTCCACGTCCAGAGCCACTTCTCCATCGGGAGGACTCTGGTCCGCCTCTCCAGAGACTTCGACCTCCCCATCGTCGCCACGAACCACTTCATGCCGGACAACCTGATCCACTACCTCCACCTTCCCGAACGCGCCGAGAGAGCCGTCATGGACCTCGCCTGGCGCGACTTCGCGCGGGTCTTCAGCCAGGTCGAACTCGTCACCGCCCCAACACCTTTTGCCGCCCGGCTCGCGGAGGAGAAGGGCGCGGGGAGCGACGTGACACCGGTTTCCTGCGGGATAGACACCATGCGCTTCAACCCCGGTAACGACGGAAGCGGTTTCAGGCGCGGGCACGGCATCCCCGACCGCCCGACCTTCTTGTACGTCGGACGCCTCGACGCCGAGAAGCGCGTGGAAGATGGGATACGGGCTCTGAAGCTCGTCCGCGAAGAGGTGGACGCCCAGTTTATGGTGGCGGGCGACGGGCGTCGGCGCGAAGAGCTTGCGGCGCTCGCTCGAAGTGAAGGCGTGAGCGAACACGTCATCTTCACGGGCTTCGTCGAGGATGAGGAGTTGCCGGACGCCTACGCCGCCTGCGACGTGTTCTGCAACGCCGGGGTGGCGGAATTGCAAAGCATAGTCACGATGGAGGCGATGGCGACCGGAAAACCCGTCGTCGCCGCCAATGCGAGAGCCCTCCCTCACCTGGTCCACGAAGGCGTGAACGGCCACCGCTTCGAGCCGGGCGACGTGCAGACGCTCGCCTCCCGCCTCGCGGAGTTGCTCTCCGACGAGGGTAAACGCGCGGAGATGGGGGAGAGG
>JBOHBL010000019.1:0-2278 GCA_050698295.1 Rubrobacteraceae bacterium
ACTTCCACCTGAGCGACTCCGGCTCGAAGGTTCTGGTATGTCTGGAGAGTCTGTATCGGGACGTAGCTAAAGAAGTGGTTCCCAACACGGACGTCGAGCACGTCTTCACCACGAGCGAGCTGGATCCTCTCCCCGAAGGCTACGAACGCCCGAACCTCGCCGGGGCCGGGAGGATCGAACACGATGGCGCGGACGATTTGATGGAGACGCTCCGCGCTACGGAGCCGGACGATTCGACGAAAGTCCCAACTTCCCCGGCAGACATGGCGATGCTCGTGTACACGTCCGGCACTACGGGCCGTCCGAAGGGCGCGGTCGAGACGCACTCGAACGTGGCGTACAACGCCGAGGTGTACAGAGTTTGGATGCAACTCGAAGACGAGGATTCGGTGCTTGGGGTGGCGCCGCTCTTCCACATCACGGGCCTCGTCGGACACATCGCCGTCGCCGGACTGACGGGGATTCCGCTCGTTTTGTACCACCGTCCCGACCCGGCGGAGACCCTGCGTCTGATCGAGAAGTGGCGTCCGACGTTCACGGTCGGAGCGATCACGGTCTTCCTCTCGCTGATGAACGCGCCGGGAGCGAAGGATGATTCACTATCTTCCCTGACGAAGGTGTACAGTGGCGGCGCCCCCATCGCTCCGTCCATCACCGAGCAGTTCGAGGAGAAGTTCGGCGTATACATCCACAATATTTACGGCCTCACCGAATCGAATTCCCCGACCCACGGCGTTCCGTATGGAACGAAAGCGCCCGTGGACGAAAACAGCGGCGCTTTGTCGGTTGGCGTACCCATCCCCGGCTGCGAAGCCCGTCTGGTCAGCCTCGAAGACCCGTCGAAAGAGGTCCCGGTCGGAGAATCGGGCGAGTTCGCCGCTCGCGGACCGATGATCTTCTCTCACTACTGGGAGAAGCCGGAGGAGACCGAAAAAGCGTTCCACGACGGCTTTTTCCTCACGGGCGACGTGGCGATCATGGACGAGGACGGTTTCTTCTACATCGTGGACCGCAAAAAAGACATGATCAACGTCTCCGGCTACAAGGTCTGGCCGCGCGAAGTGGAGGACATGCTCTACACCCACCCGGCGGTGCGCGAAGCGGCCGTAGTCGGCATGCCCGACGAATATCGCGGTGAGACGGTAAAGGCATTCGTGGCATTGAAGGAAGGACAAAACGTTTCGGAGGGCGACCTGATAGCGCATTGCAAAGAGAACATGGCGGCGTACAAATACCCCCGGAGCATCGCCTTCCTCGACGAAGTCCCGAAAACGGCGACGGGGAAGTTTCTGCGGCGGGAGCTAAGGGATCAGGGCTGAGCGCGGACTCCGCAGACCCTCTACAACGCCGCGATGATGATGTCTATGACGAGGGCGAGGATGGCTGTGTTGTAGAAGAAGGCCAGCGCGACGGCAAGCGCGGTCGCAAGGACGATGGACGACCACATCCTCACCGCATCCCCATTCGGCGTCATTCGCAACATACAAATCTCCCGCCACCCATCTCCAAAGCACCAACCCGTTCCCCCGGACATCTTCCGGTTCCTGCCTCGCGCTGTCAAGCGCGAGGCGCGGCCCACAGTATATGTACTACGCATATATTCCTCGAAATTGGATATAATGTTCTCATTGAAAGGAAAGCAAACCTTACGCTTTACACGGCGAGGAGGGTTTCGAGCTTGACTGAGAGAGTGGATTCCACGGAACTCTGGAGGCAGTGGTACGAGACGGGTTCCAGGATGTGGACGGGCGCTTTGCGGGGCCGCGAGAATTTCATGGACCCGTGGGGCTTTTATCGTTGGTGGTTCGAGGGTATGGAAAACGCGCGCGAGCGGACGATGCGAAGCATGAACGGCTCCGAGGCCCCCGACGTTTGGCAAAAGAGCGTGGACGCCGCGATGGAGGGCTGGCGCAAGTCGGCGGAGATGTCCACCGAGATGATGAACATGACCCCGCGTTGGATGGAGATGCTGGACCAGGCGCGCGAAAACCTCCTGAGCGTGGACGAGTTCCCGAAGGACCCGCTCGAGTTCGCCGTGCGGTGGTACAACGCCACCAGCGGTCCCTACTCCGAGTTCGTCCAGGACGTCATCGAGCGCGAGGAGTTTCTGGAGCAGGGCAGCCGCTTTTTGCAGAACTACGCGAGTTTGTACAAAGTCTTCAAGAAAAACTCCGAGGAATATCTGCACAACCTCCAGGTTCCGACGCGGAGCGACATCACCCGCGTCGCCTCTCTCGTCGTCGCGCTGGAGGAGAAGGTGGATCGCATCGAGGAGACC
>JBOHBL010000020.1:0-1592 GCA_050698295.1 Rubrobacteraceae bacterium
GCTTACGGCTTTCGCCTGGGCGCGCACGATCCCGCGCTGCCCGTCGTGATTGACCCGCTGCTGCAGTCCACGTATCTGGGAGGCGCTAGCGGCGCAGGCGTGAACGATCTTGCCGTTCATCCAACCACCGGAGAGGTCCTCGTAGCGGGTGAAACGGGCAACGACTTCCCGGGCACGGCCGGGGGCGCCCAACCGGTTGGCGGCGGCGCCTTCGTCGCGCGGTTGAACTCGAGCCTCACGAGTCTGATCCAGGCGACCTATGTGGGCGGGAGCGGCTTTCAACAGGCCCATGCCCTCGCGATCGCTCCCGGCAGTGGCGAAGTGCTTGTCGCCGGTATAACCACTGCGACAGACGTTCCCGCCGCCGCGGGCGGCGCTCAGCCAGCTCATGGCGGAGGAACAGACGGCTTCGTGGCGCGGCTGAACCCGACGCTGACCGCTCTCCTCCAATCCACATATTTTGGAGGCGGCGGCCACGAGGACCGTATCGAGTTGGACGTTGCCGGAAATGGGGAGGTCTTCCTCGTGGGAACGACATCCTCAACCAATCTGCCGGGCGCCGCCGGGGGCGCTCAGCCCGTTCACGCAGGGGGCGGGGAGGACGCCTTCGTCGCGCGGCTCAATCCTGCCCTAACCGCGCTGCTCCAGACCACATATGCGGGCGGCAGCGCCTCCGACGTAGCCACCGCTGTAGCGGTCCATCCGTCCAATGGTGAAGTCTTCCTGACCGGATTTTCGGATTCGATGAACTTCCCAGGGACTGCCGGCGGCGCACAGCCGACCGCGCGAGCCGGAGATTCTTTCGTCGCCCGCTTCAATCCCGGACTCACGGCGCTTCTTCAAGCGACTTATCTCGGCGGGAGTAGTGTTGACTACGCTGTTGCTCTGGCCGTGCATCCGACGACGAGTGACGTGCTTGTGGCGGGCAGCACGAGATCATCGGATTTTCCCGGAACGGCGGGCGGCGCTCAGCCGGTACTCCGCAGCGGGCATTCAGACGGTTTCGCCGTGCGGTTCAATTCCTCGCTCACAACCCTGCTCCAGGCAACCTATTTGGGTGGCAGCGAATCCGACGAAGGCTTTGACATCGGCGTTTATCCTGGAAGCGGCGACGTCATGCTGGCCGGATGGACATCTTCGCGGGATTTCCCGGGCATTTCCGGCGGCGCTCAACCGGTCTTCGGCGGCGATGAGAGCGACGCTTTTGCGGCGCGGCTCGACTCCGGCCTGACAAGGCTGATCCAGGCCACATACTTGGGTGGCAGTAGTACGGATAACCCCCAAGCAGCTCTCGTTCATCCCGGGACCGGAGACGTGTTTATTGGCGGCGACACGCGTTCCTTCGATTTTCCGGCAACGGCGGGTGGCGCCCAGGATAGCCGCCGTGGTGTCTTTAGGGACGCCTTCGTCGCGCGGTTGACGGCGGATCTCTCGGGCGCCGGAGGCCAAACGGGCGCGATTCCGGCTCTCTCCCGGCCGGCCCTCGCGCTTTTGGGCGTCTTACTCGCCTCGGTGGGAGTACTCCTTCTGAAGCGAATCGGCTGAGCGGCGGGCGCCTCCCCGATGAGCCGATTTCTTGTACAGGCTTACTG
>JBOHBL010000021.1:0-1720 GCA_050698295.1 Rubrobacteraceae bacterium
CAGCCTATACCTATGCGTTTCTGGTCAACCGCATGCTGGGCCGCCCTCAAGGGAGGATCAAGGATTTGTGGGCATGAACCTGACAACACACATCTAGCCGCCTCCGGCGTCGGCCTCGTCGTCGCCATCCTCATAAAAGGAGCCGCCGGGGTCAACTCCGACCGACACGCGCTCGCCGCAGCCGTTGCCGAGCGCGCCTTCGCCGGACTGTTCCTGGTGCTGCTCGGCTGGTTCGTCTACGACAGGATCGTCGCGTGGACGCCCCTGTAGTGTCGCCGCAGCGTGGCCGGACCGCCGACCGGACTCCCGACCACGAGACCACGGGGGAGGGAAAGCCTTGAACCCAGACACCACGAGCAAACCGAACGGCATCCGATCGGCGGGATCTGAAACCCGGTTTTCGATCCGGTTGGAGCGCCAATCTCAACCAAACTCATCGGTGGCCATCCTCTCCGGCCATCGTCTCTGAAACTACCTCACAGGGCGCTCGGTAATCAAGCGCCGAATGCCTGCGTCGATGGCTGTAGTGGTCTAATTGCTCGGCTACGATCTCCCTCGCTTCCTCCACGGTTTCCGCCTCCAGAATCAACTCCGCGTTCTCGGTCTCGAACCGGCCCCGAAACGACTCGATCCAGGGGTTGTCCCTCGCACCCCGCTCGGCATAGGAAAGGCGCGCCCTTTCCTCCAACAGCAGCCGGTGGAGCCATCGGCGGCTTGTGTAGACCGAATCCTTGTCGTGATGGACGACCGCCCCGCAAAGATCGCCACATCCCAGCGAGGCCATCCCTTCTCGCAGACCGTCCACGGCCTCCAAAGCCATCAGGCGGTTGCGGGAAGGGCCGGGAGACCATCCGCCCGCCCACTTGCTCTCGATGTCCAAGAGCGCCATAAGCCATGCCTTCCTCGCGCCGCCGTCGTAGGGAAGTTCGGTGAGATCCGCGGAGAAGGCCTCCAAAGCCGCGAAAGAGCGGCCCTTCACCAGATCCGCCGAAGGACCGGCCTCCGCTGACCAGCCTCGCCGCAGCGGACGGCCTCGACCTCGGCAGGCAGCGCCTGAGTCCCGGCTCGTGGTCGCCGAGGACCCGCCGGATGCGCTTGTGGTTGACCGGCTGCGCGCCGTCCGCCGCGGCGAGTTCGGCGTGTATGCGCCGATAGCCGTGGGAGGGGTTCTCCTCGATCACGCGGACGATCCCCTGCTTGAGCGCGGCGTCCTCGTCTCGGCGGAGTGGCTCATGGTGGCGTCGGCAGTAATAGGCGCCTTTAGACAGTCCGAGCGCCGAAAGCGTCCGGTTCAGGCCGTGGGCGTCGCGATGCCCCTCGGCCAGCCCCATCTTCTCGTCCACGCCCGGCTGCCGCCCAAGAAGTTTTTCAACAGCGCCAGCTCGATCTCCTTCCGGCCGATCATCCGCTCCAACTCGGCGACGCGTTTTTCGTGGCGTTTCACCTCTTCGTCGCCGCTGAAGACCTCCGCTCCGCGGTCGAGGAGCCGCCGCCTCCATTTGGAGATGGTGGTGGAGCGCGCGCCGTAGACGCGGCCTATCTCCACCTCGGAGATCTCGCCTTGAAGGACTTCCAAAACGAGCTGGAACTTGAACTTCGGGGCGCAGGTTTTGGGTTTTCGCGCCATGCGCTTCTCTCCCTTCGCCTCGGGGAGAAGATAGCGCCGCCTGCGGTCGAGACCTTGGCGCAACGGGTGGATCGAATCTATGGGCGCAGGTCA
>JBOHBL010000022.1:0-1986 GCA_050698295.1 Rubrobacteraceae bacterium
GCGTAGTAGCTGTATGAGAAGCTCGCGACCACCCCGACGAGGCACAAGACACCCGCAGCCATGAGCAGCAAGAGGGCGGTACGGATCCTGGCCCAAAATCTGGTTTGCTTGCGGAGCCTGCGACGGCGCCTGCTCCCTCTGACTAAGGTTCCGTTGCGCATGGAGGAGCTATTATACAAAATGGACCTGCGAAACCCATAAGGAGGCGCGATATCAAGCACTCAGACCTGAGCCGCGATATGTTCAGAGCCCTCTCCTCGAACGACTTCGTCTACCTGAACTCCGGCGGCAGCGGCCCTCCCCCGAACTACGTCATCGACTCCATGCGAGCCTCGGACGACCTCTGCTCAGGCTCCGCCTACCTCGAAGGCTCGGGCTTCTACGCCCGCTGCGGCGAAGCGAACAACAGGGCAAGAGAGGCAGCCGCCCGCCTCATCGGCGCGTCCCCCGAAGACCTCGCCCTCACCCAAAACACCTCCCACGGCATGAGCCTCGGAGTGGCCTCCATGGACTGGAACGGAGGGGACGAGGTGATCTCCACCACCACCGAACACCCCGGATGCCTCGTTCCCCTCCACGCCCTCGAAAAACGCTACGGAGTCGAAATAAAGCTGGTATCGCCCCCGATCTCCACCAAAAAGATAGAAGCCGAGATGACGGAAAATACTCGCCTCGTCGCCCTCTCCCACGTTGACTGGACGACCGGAGAAATATTGCCGCTCGAAGAAATTTGCGCTCTCGCCCGCGAAAACAACGTCCTCACCCTCGTGGACGGAGCGCAGTCGGTCGGGAACATGCCGGTCGATGTCCCGTCCACGGGCGCGGACATGTACGCCTTCACCGGACACAAGTGGCTCCTCGGTCCCGAGGGCATCGGCGGATTTTATGTCTCGCCGGATTGCGAAACGCGGAGCGCCAACCTCGGCTTTCTCTCCCTCGAAGACCCGTATGCTTTCAACATCGAAGGCGACTACGAGTTAAAGCCAGGCGCCGGACGCTTCGAGGCGTCCACGATGAGCCCGGCGCTGGCGGGTGGCCTCGCGGCCGCCGCCGAAGCCGCTGTCGAGCGCGGAGACGAGGGCTTCGCGGAAATAAGACGCCGCGCCGATTTGCTGATGGACCTGCTCTCCGAAAACCCGAAGGTCACGCTCCGTTCGCCCTGTCCGGCCAAAAACGGCCTCGTAAGCTTCGAGGTCGAGGGTGTGGGATCCAAAGCCACCGTGGAGAAGCTCCTCGAAAAACGCTTCATTCTACGCTTCCTGCCCGCGCCCACTCACTACGTCCGGGCGAGTACGCACCTCTTCAACACGGATGAGGAGATCGAAGCTCTCGCGAGAGCGGTGGCTAAACTATAATTTCTTAGATTGGTAAGAAGACTGCTTCTCAAAAAGCCGGTCTTGTTCAGACTGAAGCAAACTAGGCTGTTCTTTATCTGGCGGGCTTTCGTAGTCGGTCGGGTCGTCTACAAAACGGAACCGTGAGCCCGCCAAGTACTCTTCCACGACTTCTATGCCGATCCATTCACGCCTCAATCTCTCACAGGCTTCTCCTGTCACGTTACTTCCAGCGAAGGGATCGAGGACAAGATCACCCTCATCAGTAAGGAACTTGATAAAAAACTCCGGTAGCGCAGATGGAAAACGAGCTGGGTGTATGGGCAACTCAGCCTCACGGCAAAGTCGCTGGTAGCGACTATTTGACTCTGTATTCGAGATTTGCAGGAGGTTCGACGGAATCGCGCCTCCGTTGTCTTTGCTGAAGTTGGCGGAAATGTCATGACCGGAAGGCCGTAACTTGGCTCGATAACCCTTCTTTAGAAGAGTTTGCATGGAATCGCTATAGGGTTGAAGCACCTTTCGATTGTTAGCCTTCGGGTGCGGCGTTTTCGAGAGCCACCAGATCATGTTCACAGCGTCTTTGACTCGAACTCTACGCACGTTGACCCACTCCGCAGGACTCGGCAATCTAGCTGGGTTGTACCAGAAG
>JBOHBL010000023.1:0-1144 GCA_050698295.1 Rubrobacteraceae bacterium
TCCTGGCGCATTCGATGAGGAGCGGGAATTTGGCGGAGGCGCTCGCGATGACGGCGTCCACTATATACTCCATCCTCGACGAGACGCATCGGACGGGGTCGCGGGAAATACGGCTCGTCTCGGCGCAGGAGAGCATCATCGAGCCGCCGCGGAAGTTCGAGGCGAGGCGGATGCGATAGCGGGATGGGCAAAGAGGAATTTTCGTATCGGGTCGCGAAAAACGGGAAAGTCTTTATCCGGTGGCATGGCAAGCACGGAACGCGGGAGGTCGTGCTAAAAGGCGCGCGGGCCGACAGGCTCATCGCCGAGTTGCCCGGAATGGACCACGAGCAGAGGCAACTCGCCCTTGCGCGACAAACGGGCAACTTCAAACGTGGCAACGAGCGCCTGATGAGGGGTTAAGCATCTCCTGGCTGGATCCGAGAAAGACATCTTTCTCCTGGGGGTGCGGGCATCCCCAGAAAAGCGTCGATCCGCGCCTGCCAAACTCGGTTGGAGGTACTTAGCCTTCCCGCGCGTCGCCGCCGGAGGTCGTTATACTCACCCTGTGGCGAAACGAGGATACACGCGAGATACGATCCGGGGCGGCGCAAGCGACTGGGACGTGTCAAGACCTTTCTCCAGTTCGTTGCGGATGCTCGGGAGTCTGATGAGCCATCCGGTTCGCTTCTTCGAAGTATTGCCGAAGGTGCCGGACGTGAGGGCGCCGGGGCTGTTTTTGGTATTTTCCTCGATACTCTCGGCGGTCGTGTGGTTCTTCTTCGGTGGAATTTACGCCGCGCTCGCCGCGCTCGTTTTGCCGATTCCGCTCTCGCTCGCTCTGGCGGGGCTGTGGCATCTCGGGTCGTGGGGGGGACGATACGGTTACGTCGTCACGTGGAGGACAGTCGTTTATCCGTTCGGATTCTCTTTGCCGTTGGTCGCGGTTCCGATTGCGCGCTGGATCGCGGTCGCGTACGCGGGCGTCGTTTTGCTCTCGGTGGGAACGGCGACGGTTCGGGAGGTTTCGGCGGCGCGGTCGCTGGTGATTTCGGTGGCTATCACGGCGGTCGTCGGGGCGGCGATCCTGTACACGGTCGGCCCGCTCTAGCCTACCGGTTGGCGCGCATCGCCTCGTGGATACGCGCCAGGAACCGAGCCACGA
>JBOHBL010000024.1:0-6878 GCA_050698295.1 Rubrobacteraceae bacterium
CTTTTTTTATTGTCTTTGTTTTCGATGTAACGAAAGGGGAATAAAGGTTGTCTAAGAAATGTAAAGGGACAAAGAGCGGCTGGAATATAGAAGAGGGAGGTGAGAGCGATGCGCGGCGGAACTCTGAGTCTGGTAATTACCATCCTGGTGATCATACTGCTAGTGGTCCTGATTCTTCAGTTCATCTAAGAGGCAGCTCCATGTGCGGCGGCTCGTCAAAGCGGGTCGCCGTTTCATTTTCCGAGGCGCGATGGGGGACAGGGAAATTCAAACGGGAGTACGCGAAGATGCGCGATACTGGCAAGGGTTCGTCGCCGTTTTGGTGATGCTTTCGTTCGTGGTTCTCGCGATACCTTTCTTCGCTTGACCCCACAAGTAATGCGGGTGTAGCATAACCGCAACTTGCAAAACTTAGTCGAACAAGCTGCGCGAACCCACGGAGAAGAAGCTCCGTGGGTTCTGTCGCATCCGGCCACGTAGCCGAGGAAGGGAGCGTTCACCGCCTATGGATATCGAGATCGGGAAAGGGAAAACCGCCCGCAGGGCCTACGGGCTGGATGAGATCGCCATCGTCCCCAGCCGCCGCACCCGAGACCCCGAAGACGTGGACATCTCGTGGAACCTGGGGGATCTACACCTGGACCTGCCGTGCCTGGCATCCGCCCTCGACGCCGCCGTGGACCCGACGACCGCCGGAATAATCGGCGAACTCGGTGGGCTGGCCGTCCTGAATCTGGAAGGCATTCAGACCAGGTACGAAGACCCCGGTCAGGTCTTCGAGGAGATATCGAGCCTGCCCCAGGAAAAGGCGACCCGCGTCATGCAGGAGATATACTCCGAGCCCATAAAGGAAGAACTTATCTTCCGCCGCGTTCAGGAGATAAAAGACAAAGGCGTCATAGCGGCTGCGAGTTTGACGCCGCAACGAGTCGAACGCTACCACCGCGCCGCCATCGAAGCGGGCCTCGACGTGCTCGTCATACAGGGGACCGTCGTCTCCGCCGAACACGTCTCCCAGACCGTCGAGCCTCTGAACTTGATGGAGTTCGTGCCTTCGTTGAACGTCCCCGTGGTCGTCGGCGGATGCGCGAGTTATTCGACGGCGCTCCACCTCATGCGAACCGGAGCCGTCGGCGTACTCGTCGGCGTGGGGCCGGGCAGGATCTGCACGACGCGGGGCGTCATCGGCGTCGGGGTCCCGCAGGCGACCGCCATAGCGGATGCCGCGGCGGCCAGGATGCGTCACTACCTCGAGACCGGCGAGTACGTCAACGTCATAGCCGACGGCGGGATGCGAACCGGGGGTGAAATCTCCAAAGCCTTCACCTGCGGCGCGGACGCCGTCATGCTCGGCAGCGCGTTCGCCAAAGCCGAAGAAGCCCCCGGACGCGGCTACTCGTGGGGCATGGCGACCTTCCATCCCACGCTGCCCAGGGGAACCAGAATAAAAACCGAGGCCGTCGGCACCCTGGAGCAGATCCTCACCGGCCCCGCCCACGAAAACGACGGCACATTGAATCTCATGGGCGCATTGCGGACGAGCATGGCGACGACCGGATACGCGAACATAAAAGAGTTCCAGAAAGCCGAAGTCATGTTCGCGCCGTCGCTAGCCACCGAAGGCAAGCTGGAGCAGAGGTCGCAGCGCGTTGGGATGGGGAGATGACAGGGAGTAGGGAGTGGGGAGTGGGGAGTGGGGGAAAAGCAAAAACTACTCCCTACTCCCTACTCACTATTCACCGGAGCCGACGAAGGAGGCGACCATGATCCTCGTCCTCGACTTCGGCGGGCAGTACGCGCAGTTGATAGCTCGACGAGTGCGCGAGGCCCGCGTCTACTCCGAACTTATTCCCCACGACACGCCCGTTGACGAGATAAAGGAGCGAAATCCCGACGGCATGATCCTCTCCGGCGGGCCGAACAGCGTCTATGGCGAGGGGGCGCCGAAGCTGGACCCGGAGATTCTCGAACTCGGTGTTCCCATCCTCGGGATCTGCTACGGGATGCAGCTCATGGCGCTCCACCTCGGCGGCGGGGTCGAGGCCGTCCAGATCCGGGAGTACGGACGCTCGAATATCCTGGTGCGCGACCACGAGGGGATTTTTGCCGGGACTCCGGAGGAACAGAAAGCCTGGACCAGCCACGGAGACGCGGTGGTTTCGCCTCCCGGGGGTTTCGTCGTGACGGCGGAGACTCCTTCCGTGCCGATCATCGCGTTCGAGAACCGTGAGGACCACCGCTACGGCGTGCAGTTCCATCCGGAAGTCCGGCACACGGAGTACGGGGACGAAATACTCAAGAACTTCCTCTTCGAGGCTTGTGACTGCGACCCGGAGTGGACACCGGTCAACATCATCATGGACTCGGTGGAGAAGGTGCGCGAACAGGTCGGGGACTCGAAGGTCATCTGCGCGCTTTCGGGCGGCGTGGACTCCTCGACGGCGGCGATGCTCGTCCATCGGGCCATCGGGGATAATTTGACGTGCGTGTTCGTGGATCACGGCCTCCTGCGCCACAACGAGGCCGAGCAAGTCGTCGAGGCGTACGGGCGTGAGTCGGAGATGAACCTCCTCCACGTGGACGCGAGGGGGCGGTTCCTCGACAAGCTCGCGGGGGTTAGCGACCCGGAGGCGAAGCGGAAGATCATCGGCGAAGAGTTCATCCGGGTCTTCGAGGAGGAGGCGAAGGGCGTCGAGGACGCGAAGTTCCTCGTTCAGGGAACTTTGTATTCCGACGTCATCGAGAGCGGAACCCGCGACGCCGCCAAGATAAAGAGCCACCACAACGTCGGCGGGCTTCCCGAACGTATGGACCTCGACCTCGTTGAGCCGCTCCGGAACCTTTTCAAAGACGAAGTTCGCGTAGTCGCCGCCGAACTCGGGATGCCCGAGCGCCTCGTGTGGCGACAGCCGTTCCCCGGCCCCGGACTCGCCATCCGCATCATCGGCGACGTCACCGCCGAGCGCCTCGAAATCCTCCGCAAGGCCGACGCGGTTTTGCAAGACGAAATAAGGAATGCGGGATGGTACCGGAAACTCTGGCAGAGTTTCGCCGTGCTCCCCGCCATAAGCTCCGTCGGGGTGATGGGCGACGCGAGGACGTACGAATATCCAATCATAATCCGGGCCGTCACCTCCGACGACGCGATGACCGCCGACTGGGCGCGTCTGCCCTACAACCTCCTCGAAAAGATCTCCAACCGCATCATCAACGAAGTCCCGGGAGTCAACCGCGTCTCTCTGGATATAACCTCCAAGCCGCCCGGCACCATCGAGTGGGAGTGAGATAGCTGTCAGCCATAAAGATACTTTGGTATCATCAATTCAGGGAAATCGGCGATGAGGAGGTTGCGCGATGAGCATTTTTCCGACGAGGATCCTGCTCGCCACCGACGGGTCGAAGGATGCGACGCTGGCGAACGAGACGGCCGCCGACATCGCTGCGAGTACGAACTCGGAGCTGCACGTCGTCACGGTCGGGGGTGGGCAGCCGGACCCCGGCTATTATCTCGAGGGCGGCCCGAGCTACGAGGAGGTGGCGGCGGTGATCCGTCGCGAGGCCGAGGATATTTTGAAGAAGCAGGTGGAGAGCATCGAGGAGAGTGGAGGGGTCGTAAAGGAGAGCTTCGTGCGGACGGGAGACCGGGCGCGAGCGATCGTCAAGCTCAGCGAGGAGCTCGACATCGGCCTCATCGTCATGGGAAGCCGGGGTTTGGGGGGGCTCCGACGCGCTTTCATGGGGAGCGTTTCGGACGCCGTCGTGCGATACGCGCATTGTCCGGTGATGATAGTCAGGAGATAAGTTCGTTCGTCATCGGGCGTCGTCTGATAGTCTCCCGGCATGATCCGGCGCGCCGTAAAAGGGATTCTGGAAGAAGCGTTGAGCGGTTCACGCGGCGGACTTTCCGGCGAGCCGAGGCGCGATGAGGTCCCGGAGCGCTCCTCCGAAGAGCTCCGCGTCATGAGCTTCAATGTCCGGGGCTCGCGACGCCCGGACGGAAAAAACGCCTGGAAAAAAAGAGCCGCGCTCAACGTGGACGTCATAAAAAGGTGGTCCCCCGACCTCATCGGCTTTCAGGAATTCCAGCGCGGCAACCATGAGACGTATGAAAAGGAACTCCCCGGCTACGAGTCGGCCCTCGGCCCGAAATACGAGAACAAAAAGCCCCACGCCTTCAACGCCATTTTCTGGGACACCGGGAGGATGGAACGCCTCGACTCCGGCGGTTTCTGGCTTTCACAGACGCCGGACGAATTCTCAGGCTCATGGAACACCGCCCAAAGACGCTCCGCGAACTGGATGAAGTTCCGGCTCGTCCCGGAGGAGCGCGAGTTCGTCCATTTGAACACGCACCTCGACCACAAAAGCATCCCCGCCCGCCAGAAAGGGACGAGGCTCATCGTGGAGAAGCTCGACGCGATGGGGAACCTTCCGCAAATAGTCACCGGAGATTTCAACGCCGAGCCGGGGAAGCTCGTGTACGAGACCTTCTCGGAGGCCGGTTTCGAGGACGCGCACGTCAGGGCCGGAAACCCGAGGACGAAAACCTTCCACCGCTTCCGGGGCGAGGATTTCGCGCCGAAGAAAAGCGATCGGGAGTGGAGGATGGACTGGGTGCTTATTCGCGACGGAGACAGTGGAAAATGGGACGTCAACGCCTGCCTCATCGTCCGCGACTGCGACCCGCCCGTGTTTCCGAGCGACCATTATCCGGTGACGGCTCGGTTGTTCCTTCGCTGAAAGCGGATCGGCATTTCGTAGGGCGGGTTTCAAACCCGCCCCCTCCACGCCTCCCGGATCGGGCATCGGGCGGCCCGACGGATTCCGGATCACTCGTTCCGGGGGTCGCCGTGGACGCGGTTTCCGACCCACTCGCGCACTTTTTTGGCCCACGCCGGGCGTTCCATCGTGAGTCCGTCGGCGACGAACTTCGTGAGGATTTCTCCCGTGACGGATGGGAGGAAAGAGCTTTCGGGCGCTTCGACGTATTCCGAGTCTCGGAGGGTGAGGATTTTTATCCTCTCGCCGTCGTGGAGCCACACTTCGGGGACGCCGAGTCGGGAGTATATGGGGAATTTGCTTATCGAGGGATTCGTTATGTCCACTTCGACGACGATGTCCGGGGTGGGTCTCCCGCGTCGAGGTCAATGTCGTCTTTGCTCCGCACCCGCTCGATGTTCTCTGAAAAATAGAAGCATTTGTCAGGCTCGAAGCCGCGGGCCATGCTTTCGCGTTTGAACGTCGTCGAACCCGCGCTCTCGAAGTCAATGTCCATCTCCACGGCTATGTATTCGATCAGGGAGGCGATCACATCACTAATCGTTTCGTGCTTTTTGGAAGGACTCGCGATCTCCATAACCCCCCGGTCATAAAAGAAACGCGGCACGGGCCGCTCCTCGCGCTCTTCTAAAAGGCGCTCGTACGTCCCCCAACTCGCGTTCCGAAGGAGGACCCTTCCCTCCGCCGGGGTTTTTACCGTATCCATGCGAACCTCCTCGATGCGATCGTTTCGGAAGTATACATGGCGGGGTTTCGCGGCCTTCGTTTAACGCAGATTTAGCGTGGAGTTTACAAAAGTGAAACTAAAGGTTGAGGTCGTTGCCCTATCATCCGCTGTGAAGACTTCGCAACGGTTTGTGGCCTTCAATGAAAAGGAGCTTTGGCTTGAGGAAGTTCGCGCGTTGGAAAATGTTGGGGGCGGGTGTGGTTCTGTCCGTGGTTCTTGCCGGATGCGGTGGCGGAGCCGGCGGCGGCGAAGGCGGCAACGGCGGGGAAGGCGGAGGGAACGGCGGTGGCGGCGTCTCGGGCGACCTCTCCATCGAAGGTTCCAGCACGGTGTTCCCGATCACCCAGAGGGTGGCCGAGGCTTTCCAGGCGGAGAACCCCGACGTGCGGATCACGGTCGGCGACGCCGGCTCCAGCGAGGGGTTGGAGGCGTTCTGCAACGGGGACATCCCGATCGCCGACGCTTCCCGTCAGATAGCGAGCGATGAGATCGAAGCCTGCGGGGAGAACGACGTCGAGTTCATCGAGATCCCGGTCGGCCTGGACGGTCTGTCGGTCGTGGTCAACTCGCAGAACGACTTCGCCGAGAACATAACGATCGACGAGCTCGAAGCGCTCTGGGGGCCGGAGTCCGACATAAGCTCGTGGAGCGAGGTGAACCCCGAGTGGCCGGACGAGGAGATCAGCCTCTTCGGTCCGGGGACGGAGTCGGGGACCTTCGACTTCTTCACCGAGTTCGTCACCGGCGAGGACGGCGCGAGCCGGACGGACTACCAGGCCAGCGGCGACGACAACGTGCTGGTGCAGGGCATCAGCGGCAACCCGAACGCCCTGGGATACTTCGGCTACGCCTACTATGTGGAGAACCAGGACACCCTCAAGGCGCTCGACGTGGACGGTGTCGAGGCCAACCCGGACACCATCTCCTCGGGCGAGTATCCGCTCTCGAGGCCGCTGTTCATCTACGTCAGCACGCAGGCGATCGAGGAGAACGAGGCGGTCGAGCCGTTCGTGGACTTCTACCTGGAGGAGGAGAGAGTCATCCCGTTCGTCGAGGACTCGGAGTACGTGGCGCTCCCCGGCGCCACCTACGACGAGGCCCGCGCGCAGTTCGAGGACCGCACAACGGGGACCATCTACACCGAGGATGGCGAGCTCCCCGGCGGCGACCTGGAGAGCGCGCTTCAGGAGTCGCAGTAGCTTCGGTGGGTTTGTCTGAAATACACGGGCGTTGTACCATTGGGGCCGGCCGAGGTCGGCCCTTTCTTTGTCTCTTAGAACTCTGGAGGGTGTTGAAGCGTGACGGTCGAAACGAGAGGGAGCGCGGGAGGAAAGTTGCGGCGAGGATCCAGTACAAGTATCTTTCGGCAAAT
>JBOHBL010000025.1:0-3900 GCA_050698295.1 Rubrobacteraceae bacterium
CCCGAGCGCGGGCATCACGAAGCTGGAGAAGGCGACGACGACGCCCGCGACGAGTCCGCACCCGAGAGCGGCCAAAAAAAGCGTCGCAACATAGAGGATGCCACTCATCGTCCGTCGTTCCATACTCCGGCGGCGGCCTCTCGGATGCCGTCGGCGAGGAACGTCGGGAATTCGGGCGGCACGTCTCCTTCGAGAACCAGCGTCGTGCTCCTCCGCCCGTCCCCCGCCTCCATCGTCCGCGCGCCTTCCGTCTCCATCTCCTTGTTCGTGGTGCGTCCGTCTTTCACCGGGAACTTACCGCGAGGTCGCGCCGGGGAGCATCGTCCGAAAGGTGGAAAGCGGGGTGGAGATCCGGAAGGCGCGAGCTTTCGCCGACACTTCCGACATACCTCATCCGCGCCCGCAGTGTCCGCACGCGCCGCGCCTGCGATAGTAATAGGCGAGCGTGGCCGCTCCGAGCGCGGCCCCCCACAGCGGCCACAGGAGCTCCGGCGCGAGCGCCGCCCAGTTCTCGTCGAGGGCGAGGGTTCTCTCTCCCAAACGGAAAGTCCCGAAGAGCGTCAGCCGGACGAACATCACACCCGCCGCACCCACGAGGACGGACACGAGGGACGCCGGGACGACCGCGAGCGGTATCGGGACGCGCCTTTCGGAGAGGAGCGGCACCCAGCGCGGAAAGACCTCGCCCCACCGCTGGATGAGCCCGAGCGTGAGAAACGCGCCGCCCACCGCCACCGCGGCGAGTCCCGCCCCGGCCCACACGAGACCCGTGCTTTGAAGCTCGCCGAGGAACTCGGCGGTGATCCCGAGCGGGATACCCACAGCCCACGCTCCGCGCGTAAGGGCGTACAGGATCGGCACGACGAACGACACGTAGACGGCCCACCTCCCCCACCGCGCCGCCGCCTCCGGCGTCGTCCACCCGGCGCGGGCGTCGCTCCGACCGCAGTTGCCGCACGCGCCCCGAACCCGGCGATGGTACGCGAGAGCCGCTCCCGCCCACACCAGTCCCCCGCCGATGCATAAAAATTGGTTGATCACCGGCCACGGTAGAGCCGCCTCGAAATAGTTCACGGGCGGCCATCCGAAGGGAGCGCCGACGAAGGCGATGGGAGCGTAGGCCACCGCCACAAGCACGCGGTAGTCGGGAAGGAATATCGCCAGCGTCGCGGCGACTATCCAGGCGAAGGCGAGCAGTACCACCCGGAGGATGCTCCGACTCCTGCCCCGCGCCATTGCGACCGCCGCTACCGCGCCCGCGAGTCCCAGGCCGGCGATTATCGGGGCGACGGTGTTCGCCCGCGCGCCGGCGAGGATCGAGATCCCCGCCGCCCCGGAGTCGCTTTCGGTACCGAAGGGAAAGCCCGCTCCACCGAGCGCCCAGTACAACCCGAGAGTGCCGTAGAACAGCGACCACACCGCCGCCGCATACCCGACCCACTCCGGCCAGTTACGCAGCCGGTTCGCGACCGCGCGCACGAAGCTTCCGGCTTTCTTGCTTCTTCGTTCGCCGTTTGCGGTTGCTGCTTTCATAGAGCCTCGATGTCCCGCGCGACTTCGGAAAGGTCTTCGGCGAGTTGATGCCCCCGACCATCGAACTCGCGAATGGTCGCCCGCGGGAGTTTTTGCGCATACAGCGCGAGGTGCGAAAACGGCACCCATTCGTCGTCGCGGCTATGGTAGAAAAATATCGGCGTCTCTTCGGGGAGCTTCGAAGCGAAGCCTTCTCGAAGTTCGTATTCGGCGACTTCCCAGTCTTCGGTTCCCCAGTATGGAGTCGCAATGAGGAACATTCCGGCGAGGGGTTTTTCGACCTCCTCTTCGGAGAGGTATTTCAAGAGGATCGAAGCCCCGAAGGAATGCCCGACGAGTATGACCTCGCCGTCCATCGCGGCGACGTCCTTCGCTATTTCGTCTTTCCACGCCTCGTACTCGGGGCTGTCTTCGTTCGGCATCTTCGGGGCGTGAACTTCGTATTCGACGCCGAGTTCATCGTGCAAGCTCGCCGCCATCTTTTTATCTTCCTCGTGCGCTCCCTCCCCGCCGCCGTGGACGAAGAGTATTTGTTCTTTCATGAGTTCTTTTTCCTCCTGTTCGTCGGTGGATCGAAGAAAGCGAAGAGTTCCCCGTCGGGCGCGAGCCACTCCTCGAAGAAGCCGCGCGCACGCTCGGGTTCGCGACGAAAGAGGCCCACGCGGACGGCGAAGACCTTGTCGAATAGGCGGTCTCCGAGGTCGAGGTCTTCGAGGTTCGCGACGAAGAACTCGGCCTTGCCGGCTTCGACGTACTCCGCGTTCCGCTTTGCGGCGGCCTCGATCATCTTCTCCGAGCGGTCTATCGCGGTGAGACGGCCGTCTCCGACGAGGCGCTCGCAAACGAACGTCGCCGCAACCCCGTGTCCACACCCGATCTCGAGTACCCGGTCATCGGGCCGGATGTCGAGTCGCTCGACGACCGCTCGCAGCCGCTCGCTCACGAGGCCGCGTCCCATCCGGTTCGCTCCTCGGTCGCGGGCGGGATGTTGTGGTTGAGACGGAAGAGGTTGGTCGGGTCGTAGCGACCTTTGATCTCGGCGAGCCTCTCCCACGTCTCCCCCGGATACGCCGCGCGAACCCGCTCCCCGCCCTCGTCACCGAGGAAGTTGACGTACGCGCCGCCGTCGCCCTGGCGCAGCGCCGCCGCGAAATCCCCGACCCACGGCTCGTAAACCGCGGCCTCGTCGGGGCTTTCGTACATGACGGCGACGTTGACCATGATGCGCGAATCCCGGTGGGCGAACGCGGTGGCGTCGGCGCTTACCCGGGCCATCGCCCCGCCGAGAACCCGTATCTGCACAGCGGACATCATCGCGGTCGAAGCGCGGAGACGCTCGACCATCGTCCGGGCCGCGGGGAGGTCTACGCGGTTCACGAACATCGTGCGCGCTGAGGCGACCGGATGGTAGTCGCCCTCCTCGGGCGGATACATCTCCGGGTAGCGCATCGGCTTCACCATGTCGGCTACCGGCTCGGCGAGTGAACGGAACGGCGCGACGGCCCTCTCCCCCGCCTCGACCTCTCCCGCGTAGACCATCATCGCCATGATGACGAGCTTGCCGTGCGCCTCGGCGGGCAAAAACGGCATCGGAGGGGCGACCATGACGTTGGCGATGGTCGAAAGCTCCTCCGGCGCGGCTTCGGCCTCGGCGACGAAGGCGGCGATGGTCTCGGGCGTCGCCGGAAGGATGAGCATACCACCCACGATCTCATCCACCTCGCGCAGCCGGAACTTGAAGCGGGTGGCGACGCCGAAGTTTCCTCCTCCGCCGCGTATCGCCCAGAAAAGGTCGGAGTGCGTCTCGGCGTCCACGTGGAGGAGATCGCCGTTCGCCGTGACGACCTCGGCGGCGAGGAGGTCGTCTATGGTGAGGCCGTGCTTTCGGACGAGGAAACCGACGCCGCCGCCGAGCGTGATGCCCCCGATCCCGACCGTGCCGGCGTCGCCGAAACCCGTCGCAAGGCCGTGGGCGCCCGCCGCCTTCGTGTACTCGCCCGCGGTCAAACCCGTCTCGGCCCAAGCGGAGCGCGCCTCGACGTCTATATCCAGCCCCTTCATGTCCCGGAGGTCGAGAACGATGCCGCCTTCGGAGACGCTATGACCGGCGCCGCTGTGGCCGCCGCTGCGGACGGCGAGTTCGAGGCCGCGATCCCTCGCGAGCGTTACCACCCGCGAGACGTCGGCGACGTCCTTCGCCCGGACTATGGCCGCCGGGCGGCGGTCTATATTGCCGGAAAAGACCGTGCGCGCTTCGTCGTATTTGGCGTCTTCCGGGGCGATGATCCTCCCGTTCAGGGTGGCGCGGAGATGCGGGATCGCACCGGAAAGGTCGGTCTCGAACGTTCTCGAATCAGTGTGCTTCGT
>JBOHBL010000026.1:0-1283 GCA_050698295.1 Rubrobacteraceae bacterium
CACCGGGTCGGCGACGGCGTCCCCATAGACGGTCGGGAACCCCGCTTCCTGAGCCTCGGTGGAGCGCGACGGGTTGTTCTCGATAACGACGAAGCTCTGGTCGAGCCGGTCGAGGAGCCTTGCGACGAACGTCCCCACCCGACCGTACCCCGCGATGACCACGTGGTCCGCAAGCCCGGTTTCGGGGACGTTGAAGCTGCTCATCAGTTCCCGGGGACGCCTCTCGCGGTACTTCCCGTAGAGTATCGGCGCGAGTCGCGTGGCGAACGGAGTGAGGGCCATCGTCACGACGGCGGCGGTCAGGGCGATGGAATAAGTCGTTTGGGAGATCGCCTCCTCGCTCACCCCGACCCGCGCCACCACGAACGAGAACTCCCCGACCTGAAACAGCCCGAGTCCCACGGCGAAAGGCACGATGTTCCCGTAGCCGAAAGCGCGTGAGATCCCGGCGAAGATAAGCCCTTTGACGATAAACAGCGAAGCCACGACGAGGGCTACGACCCCGGCCTGTTCCCAGAGCGTACTCGGGTTTATGAGCATCCCGACGGAGACGAAGAAGATCATCGTGAAGACGTCTCGCAATGGTCCCACGTCGGCGAGAGCCTGGTGACTGTACTCCGACTGGCTCAAGACCATCCCCGCGACGAACGCGCCGAAAGCGAAAGAGAGGCCGAACAAATACGTCCCGTAGCCGACGCCGATGCCTATGGCTACGACCGAGATCAAAAACAACTCGCGCGAGCCCCAGCCGACGATCTTAGCCATCAGCCACGGAAAGACCCTGACCCCGAAGATAGCCATCACCGCGATGAAGACAGCCGCCTCGACCCCGGCTATCCCGACCTGGGAGAGCCCTTCGCCGATATTTCCGAGTTCCGGGAGGAGTATGATCATGGGCACTATCGCCAGGTCCTGCACGATGAGCATCCCGATTATGACCTTGCTGGACAAAGTCCCCATCACCCCTTGCTCTGACAAGGTCTTCAGGACCACCGCCGTGCTCGACACGGACAGGATGGCTCCGAACCAGATCGCCTCCCGCCAACCGAGTCCGAGCAACTGCCCAAGCCCGTACCCGAAAGCGAGCGTCAAGAGCAACTGAATCGGGGTGCCTATGAGGGCGACTTTCCTGACCGGGGCGAGTTCTTTAAGAGAGAATTCCAGTCCGATGGTGAAGAGGAGAAGCGCGACGCCTATTTCGGCGAGGAGTTCTATGTCGTGGGTTTCGCTGATGGTCGGTCCGAGGGTGTTTGGTCCGACGATCACACCGGCCAGTATGTAAC
>JBOHBL010000027.1:0-10474 GCA_050698295.1 Rubrobacteraceae bacterium
TTGCGACGGTGCGCGTCGTCAACGAGATGAGGCGGCTCAACGCCGAACAACAGCGCGCCGCCGAACAACTCGCCGAAGCCTCCAGGGCGAAGACGGACTTCCTCGCGGACGTCTCCCACGAGCTCAGGACGCCTCTGACCGTCATGCGCGGGAACGCCGAGATCGGGATGCAGCTTCAAACCGACGAGACCCAAAGAGAGATGCTCGCCGAGATACTGAGCGAGTCCGACAAGATGACGAAGATGGTCGAGGACCTCCTCTTCCTCGCGCGCTCCGACTCCTCCTCGCTGCCTTTGAACCTGGAGCCGGTCTCCGCCGCTCCGTTCCTCGCCGCCCTCGCCGACCGGGCCGGCGTGCTGGCCCGCGAACGCGGCGCGCAGTTGAGGGTGGACCTCTCGGGCGAAGGGTTGCTGAAACTCGACCACGCCCGCTTCGAGCAGGCCGTCCTGGTCCTGGTGGACAACGCCGCCAAGTACGCGGGCCAGAGCGCCCCCATCTCGCTCTCGTCGAAGACCTCCGGCGACGAACTCGTCGTGGAAGTCAAAGACAACGGTCCCGGCATCCCGGAAAGGGATCTGCACCGCATTTTCGACCGTTTTTACCGGGTGGACAAGACCCGCTCGCGCAAGCTCGGCGGCTCGGGCCTCGGACTCCCGATAGCCAAGACCATCGTCGAAGCCCTCAACGGACGCATCGAAGCCTGGAGCAAACCCGGCAAAGGCGCGAGGATGTCGATTTACGTCCCGCTGAAAGCCGAGCGGGAAAAGACCGACACCCTCGAAGAGGACCCCTCCAACGTCTCCGTGAAAAACTGAAAATCCGCTCTCCGTAAAAAACTTTGCTTGAATGAGAACATTCTCATTTCTACTTAATCCACGTTTAATCGAGACCCCTAATAATGGGCATCGTAAGGTAAAGGACCAGGAAAGGTGGAAGTAGATGCCCAGCTTCAGTAGAGTCGCCCCGGCCAGCGGGTCCCGGTCGACCAGCAGCCGCAGCAGCCGCAGCCGCAGCGGTCGTCGCCGTCGCCGTCGCCGCCGCCGTCGCGGTGGTCGCCGCACCAGCCGCAGCAACAACTAGTAGAAAAGAAAACTAGGCGCAAGTCTTTTGTCCCGCCTCCCCTGGCGGGACTTTTCACGCCGGGAGGGGCGTATAGCGGCTTCGGCCCATGCTAGAGTTCTGGAGGTATGGAACTGAAACTCGCATCTCGCTTGAGGAAAGGTTTCGGAGGGCTGTTCAAGGGCATCGATGAGGACGGCGGTTTCGTGAACGCCGCTCCGGCGGTCCCCGTCAGGGAGGTTATAAAGAGGTTCTGGCCGCATGCCAGGCCGTACCGTCGGTGGCTGCCCCTCATATTGCTGCTCGTCGCCATCGGGCCGGCGGTGGATGCCGTGACGGTCTGGATGTATAAGGTGCTCGTGGATGAGGTCCTCATCCCGCGCAACTTCGAACTTTTGATCTGGGTGGCCCTCGCGTATATCGGGTTGAACCTGCTCAACGGCGTGGTCGGCTTTTTCGACAGTATCCTGTCCGAGTGGGTGGGCGGTCAGTTCATCGTCTCTCTAAGAACGTCGTTCTTCGAGCACATCCAGGGTCTCTCCCTGGGATTCTTCGACAGGCATCAGCTCGGTGACGTCATCTCGCGCGTCACCGAGGACGTGGAGGAGATCGAGGAGCTGCTTCTTTCCGGCGTCGCCTCGGCGATGGCTTACCTTTTCCAGCTCATCTTTTTCACCGCCGCGCTCTTTTATCTGGAGTGGCGGCTCGCGTTGATCTCGCTGTTCGTGGCGCCCCTGTTCTGGCTCGCGGCGAGACATTTTTCGAGGAAGATCAAACGCGCCGCCCGCGAGGAGCGCCGGCGCTTCGGCTCCATCAGCGCCGTCACGGAGGAGAGCTTCTCGAACGCCGCTCTCGTCCAGGCGTACAACCGCCAGGACGAGGAGGTGTCCCGTTTTCACCGCGAGAACGAGGGGAGCTTTGTCGCCCAGATGGCCGCCACGCGCCTGAGCGCGCTCTTCTCCCCCCTCGTCAGCCTCATCGAGCTTTCAGGGGTGCTGGTCGTGATCGGCTTCGGCGCCTACGAACTTTCGCAGGGACGCCTGACCATCGGCGGCCTCCTCGTCTTCCTCGTGTACCTGAGCATGCTGTATCGCCCGATACGGGGCCTCAGCAGCCTGCTCAACTCTTTCTACGCCGCCTCCGCCGGAGCCGAGAGGATCATCGAGTTCCTGGACGAGAAACCTTCCGTCTCGGAGAAAGAGGACGCGCTCGACCTGGGACGCGCCTCGGGAAGGCTCGTCCTCGACTCGGTCTCTTTCGGCTACCCGGAGACGAAAAGGCCCGCCCTCTCGGACGTCTCCTTCAGCGTCTCGCCGGGGGAGACGCTCGCGCTCGTGGGGCCTTCGGGGGCCGGGAAGTCCACGGTGGCGAAGCTGCTCCTTCGCTTCTACGACCCGGACTCCGGCGGGGTGACCCTCGACGGGCGCGACCTTCGGGACATCACGCTCCGCTCGCTGAGGGAGAACGTCGCCGCGCTCTTGCAGGAGACGCTCGTCTTCGACGGCACCGCGCGCGAGAACATCGCCTACGGCAAGCCCGGAGCCACCGAGGAGGAGATCGTGAACGCGGCGAAGGCCGCCGACGCGCACGAGTTCATCTCGAAGTTGCCTGAGGGCTACGATACGGCGATCGGTCAGAAGGGGCGGCTGCTTTCGGGGGGGCAGCGGCAGAGGATCGCCATCGCCCGCGCGATGGTCCGAAACGCCCCCATCCTCATCCTCGACGAACCGACCACCGGCCTCGACGCGCGGTCGGGGGAGAAAGTCATGGAGCCTCTGAGGCGTCTGATGAGCGGGCGGGCGACCATCATCATCTCGCACAACCTGCTCACCGTGAGGGAGGCCGATGAGATCGTGGTCCTCGAAGACGGACGCGTCACCGAACGAGGACCGCACGAGCGACTCATGGAACTCAACGGCGCCTACGCGAAACTCTACCGGATGCACGAGAGCGAGAGATCGAAAGCGGAGACCACGAACCAATGACCAGCTTCGAGGAATTCACCGACACCGGAGACGAGGCGGAGGACGGTCCGCCTCCGATGGAGGCGGGAGAGGTCCTGGCGGCGGGCTACACGGTCATCACGCACCTGCACCGCAGCAACAGCTTCGACGTCTACGACGCCTGGAGCGAGGAGCGGGCCTGCCGCTGCATCGCGAAGGCGCCGATCCCCTCTCGCGCCGGAGAGGCAAAGACCGTTCGCAGCCTCTTCCGGGAGGGACGGCTGTTGCGAAAGCTCACGCATCCGCACATCGTGCGGGCTTACGAGGTCATAAGAGAGCCGCGTCCGGTGGTCATCCTGGAGACGCTCACGGGGGCGACGCTCTCGCACCTCATAGACACCGCCCCGAGACGGCTGTCGCTCGCGGAGATCACACACCTCGGACTGCACCTCTGCTCGGCGGTTCGCTACCTTCACCACCACGACATCCTCCACCTCGACCTCAAGCCCTCGAACATAGTCTCCGAGCGGGGGATGGCGAAGATCCTCGACCTCAGCATCGCCCGCAAGCCGGGGCGCGGCGCGAAAGGCGCCGGAACCATCCACTACCTCTCCCCCGAGCAGGCCAGGGGAGACATCGTCGGTCCTCCCGCCGACGTGTGGGGGATCGGCGCGACCCTCTACGAATCTCTCACCGGAGAACTCCCCTTCCACGCCGAATCCCTCGGCACGGACGAGGACACCGGGGAATACGAGCAACTCCTGCGCCGGGTCGAGCCCATCCACAAGCATCGCCGCACCCCCAAACCGCTCGCCGAAGCGATAAGCGAGTGCCTTGAGCCGGCCCCGGAAGACCGCCCCACCCTCGTCGAGCTGACCGAAAAGCTCGAAGAATTCGCCACAATTAGAGCTTTCTAACGAACATCTAATTCCCGCTTAACCTGACGGCGGGAAAATCCCGCTATCGACGGCGAACCGGAACAGAAAGGAGTCGAGCGATGGTGGGCAAAACGATAGAAAGGTTGGTTCTGGTAGCGATCACGCTCGCCGCGCTGAGCGTGGCCGCCTACGCCTGGGCTCAACTCGACTCGGCTTCGAACGAACAGAATTCTCAGTCGCCCAAGAGCGACGTCCGCTACGCCGAAGGTCGGAACGAAGAACCCTTCGAAAACCTCAGCGACGCCGCCGACGATGACGACAACGGCGACGACCGGAACGATGACGACCGCCGGGATGATCGCAACGATGATCTGCGCGACGAGCGCGACGACGAAGATCGGGACGACGATCACAGCTCCGGCCAGAACGCCGCCGCCAACACCCCCGCTCCAGCGCCCGTCCCGGTCGCCGCTCCAGCTCCGGCCCCCGCTCCAGTCATCGCGCCCCCAGTGGTTCCGGCTCCCGAGCCCGCTCCGGTAGTCGCAGCGCCCACCCCCGTCTACTACGATGACTATGACGATGACGACTATGGCTACGACGATGACTACTATTATGACGACGACGATGGCTATAGCGACGACTACTATTATGATGACGACTACGGTTATGATGACGACGACTACGGTGGCGATTACGGAGACTACGACGATTAGGGCTCGATAATTCGGGTGAGGGAGAGAGTTCTTCGGGCGGCTCTCCCCTTCGTCGGGTTCCTCCGTTCTTGCGAGGTTGGTGCACAAGCGGGTTCTAATGCTCTAAACTAACCCCGGTATGAAAGGGGATTTGAGCATGGAACAGGGTCCGCCCTCTGTAAAAGTAGACAAGCCCTGGGGTCGCTTCGAGCAGTACACTCACAACCTGCCCTGCACCGTCAAGGTCATAACGGTCGCCCCCGGCGGCACGCTTTCGCGGCAGTACCATCACATGCGCGACGAGCTTTGGGTGGTCCTGGACCCCGGAGCGCGGGTCGAACTCGACGACGACGTGTTTCGTCCCAAAGCGGGTGAAAAACTCTACATACCGAGAGGCACCGTGCACCGCCTCTCGGCATCGGACGCATCCGAGGTCAGGGTACTGGAGATCTCCTTCGGAGAATTCGACGAGGAAGACATCGTGCGCCTGGATGACGTCTACGGCCGCGTGGAACGGTGAAGGACTCGCGTAAACTCACGAGGGTCTAGCCCCGGCGTCCCGTGAGCTCCAGCGAAGAAGATCCACGCCGCCGGAACCCCGACGTTTCGGAAGAAAAATCCGCCTCGGGCGCCGCTCTTGAGCGACGGCCGGCCGGCAAGCCCTGGATGCTTCCGGTCGCCGGTCTTTTGCTGATCGTCCTCCTGCTGGCGGGCGGACTCTTTCTCTGGAGGTCGCTCGGCGACACGCTTTCGGGAACCAGCACGGCGAGTGACTCGCTCGACTCCGGTCCCGAACCGGACATAACCTTGAGGAACGGTCCCGGCCAGATCGACATAGAAGGCGTGACGGATCTCGAAGCGATCGAATACGAGGTCACCAAACACGCGGTGGCGCGCGACCCGGCCTCGGCTCAACAACGCGCCTCCGAGGTCCAGATCGACGTCTCGCGAGACGGCTCACAGTTCGAGATAGAGACGAACGGCACCCGGAATACCGGCGTCGACTACACCCTGCGCGTCCCATCCGGCGCGAGCATCGAAGTGGAGTCGGAGGCCGGGGAGATCGAGGCGACGGGTCTGATGGGAGACTTCTCGGCGCTGGCGGAGGCGGGCGATGTCTCCGTTCGAAACGCCGGTGGTTCCATAGAGATAGAAGCCCCGATGGGAGACGTTCAAATTCAGGACGTCAACACCGAGACGGGACAGGTCATCCTGGAAGTGGGCGCTGGAGACCTGGACCTCACGGACCTCGTGATCGGCACCCTGGAGGCGAACGTCGAGTCCGGCGAGGCAACCCTCTCGGGACGATTCTCGGGAGGCGGAAGGATCATCGTCCACACCGGCGACATAAACGCGGACCTCCCCCCCGAAGACGCCCGCGACCTCTCCCTCGAAGCCAGAATAGGCACGGTCGAACGCGGAGGCGGAGAAGCGAGCGAAGAGCCGGAGAACGAACCGGATGGGGACGAATAATGCGGGGCGGACACGGGATGAAGTCGCCGGAGGACTTTCGGGGCGCTCTGCGGGAAGTCTGGTTCGCGCCGGGGAGGTTCTTCGGGAGGCTCGACCCGGATGGCGGCCCCATACGACCGACCATCTTCGCCTCGCTCGTGCTTTACATCAACCTCATCTTCGACGCCCTCTTGCAAGCCATCTGGCTCCAGGAGCTCTCTTACGCCCTGATCTACGCCCCCCTCCTCGGCCTCGTCGTGGCGGTGATCCTGGTTCCCACCATGCTCTCCATGCTCACCGCCCTCATCCTCGTCGTGTTGGATGGCGGGCCTTCGAGGATGAAGTTCGCTCCCGTTTATCGCGCCCTCGGATACGCTTCCGGCATCGGGATAATCGCGTGGGTCCCCTACGGTCCGCTCCTCGCCATCCCCTACGGAGCATACGTCGCCACCGTCGCCGTCAAGGAGATTTTGAACGAAAGCTGGCGAAAAGCCGCGCTCGCGACGCTCATGCCGCTCGGGGCCGTGATCCTGATAGTCGTCATCCTCGCCGGACAGTCGGAAGGCTACCAGTTCTTGACGAACCCGCCGGGTTCTTAGCTCGCTTCGCGCTCGTCAGCATTTCAGCCGGTCAGCCTGTCAGCTTTTTGTTTTTTGCTGAAATGCTGGCCCGCTGACAAGCGAATCACGCAAGTGATTCGATCGCGAGCGCAGCGAGCAAAGCCGCCCCTCTCGGCAATATCTCCTCGTCAAAGGCGAATTGCGGCGTGTGGAGGCCGGATACGTCTCCGACACCGAGCCAGACGTACGCGCCCGGGACTTCTTCGAGCATGAACGCGAAGTCCTCCGCCGCCATCGAAGGGGCGTTCGCTTCGATGGCGTTCTCTTCTCCGAACAACTCCGAGGCGACGCCGAGCGCGAACTTCGCAGACTCCGGGTCGTTTTTCGTGACGGGGTACGAGAAGGTGTAGTCGAGCTTCGCGTCTCCGCGCATGCCGCTCGCCACGCCTTTGGCGAGTTCTTCCATCCGCTTCGGCATCCGCTGCCTCACCTCGTCGTTCACGGTTCGGACGGTGCCGCCGATGCGGGCGGTTTCGGGGATGATGTTGAAAGCCGTCCCCGCCCCGATCTCCCCGACGGTCAAAACAGCCGGCTCGACCGGATCGACTTCCCTCGAAACGATGGTCTGGAGCGCGGCGACGATGTGCGCCGACATGACGACCGCGTCCGACGCGAGATGCGGCATCGCCCCATGCCCGCCCGTCCCCCGAACCTCCATCTCGAAAGCGTCCGCGGCGGCCATGACCGAACCGCCCTTCGTAGAAGCCACCCCGAAAGGCAACCCCGGCCATAAATGAAGCGCGAAGATGGAGCCCACCCCTTCGAGCGCGCCCTCCTCGACCATGACCTTCCCGCCTCCCCCGCCCTCCTCGGCGGGCTGGAAGAAGAACTTCACGGTTCCGTTGAGACGGTCGCGCATCCCGCAAAGAGCGTGCGCCGCGCCGACGAGCATGGACGTGTGCGCGTCGTGGCCGCAGGCGTGCATTTTGCCGTCGGTTTCGGAGGCGAAAGAAAGGCCGGTCTCTTCGTGGATCGGCAATGCGTCCATGTCCGCCCGAAGCCCGACGGTCGGCCCGTCGCCCTCGCCCCTCAAAGTCGCGACGACGCCGTTTTCGGCGACGCCCGTTTGTATCTCCAGCGGAAGTCCGTCGAGGGCGGCGACGACTTTCTCCGCCGTCTTCTTCGTGTCGAAGCCGAGTTCCGGCTCGCGGTGGATATCTCTTCGGAGGGAGACTATCTTCTCTCCGAAGTCGCTTTCTATCTCTTTTATGAGTCCGTCGAATTTCTGTGCGACGCTCATGGTTCGCTCCTCTCGTCTTTGGAGGAGAGTTTAAAACTTCTTCCGGTCGAAGAGCCATAGAGAGGCGGCGAGCGGGATGGCGGCGGCGAAGAAGCAGACGACGAAGTCAACGGCCTTCGATCTGCCATACGGAGAGAAGGGCTCTATCAAATAACGAGGTCCGTCGCGAAAGGAGAGCGAGGATCGTGCCTCCCCCCACCTCGCCCGAAACCAATCCCACCCCGAGAAGTCCGGCGGGAAGCACCATCGCCGCCGCGCCGTTTCATACTCAGTCCGTCCACGGCGCGTTTCCCGCCGTAGTCGACGATGAGGTCTTTTATCTCGATGGCGGCTTCGGGCTTTTCGGGCGATGATGCTTCCCTTCTCCGCGGCGCGTCCGTCATCATCCTCTCCTCGCTTTCCCTCGCTACGAAATCCGCTCGAACTCCGCGTCTACCTTCTCCCACAACTCATCCTGCGTGATGCCGAGCAAAGCCGCGTCCCTAACAAGCTCCTGAAGCCGCTCGTAGACAGCCTCGACCCGCCGCTCCCGCGACACCTCCTCGATGCCCTCGACCACGACCGTCCCCACGCCGGGACGGCTCTCGACGATGCCCATCCTCCGCAACTCGTTGTAAGCCTTCACAATGGTGTTCGGCGCGATGGTCAACTCTTCCGCCAACGCCCGCACAGTCGGCAACCTGTCCCCAGCCCGCAAACCGCCGACCTCCACCGCATGCCCGACCCGCTCCACAATCTGCACGTAAATGGGGATCCCACTCCTCGTGTCTACCTCGAACCAGATGACCTCTCCTTTGTATCATTGTATTATATTTATGACACAATGATACAGAGACGAATTCCGGCTGTCAAGGGGGGTCGCTTCGCTCCGGGGAGTGGTGAATAGTGAGTAGTGAGTCGAGAAAAACAACTACTCACTACTCACTAAGCGAGCGAAGCGAGTGCCTCCCCGCTCCCTGTAGTTAGGGCAGCCAGATCTGGTCGGCCCGTTTTCGGGTCAGGGAGGAGAGGACGACTTTCTTCACGCCGGCGCGCCAGAGTTCGCGGGCGACGACGGAGGCGTCGGACATGCTCTGTCCGGGGCCGACGCCGGTTATGAGGACTGTGGCGCGGGTGTTTTCGGGGAGGTTGGCGAGGGAGCCGTCGGCGAGGGCGAGGGCGAAGGCGCGGGCGGTGATGCTCTGGCCGGGGCCGACGCCGGTGAGGGCGGAGAAGAGTTCGGGACGGTGGACGTATTCCTCGGTGGCGGGCATGCCGAAGACGCCTATGTTCGCGACCCCGACGGCGACGGTGGCGGAGTTCGGGATGGCGGGTTCGTGTTCGGCGGTGCCTTTAATCCCCTTTCCCCGCGCTCCGTCCGCTTCGACGAGGACCACGTCCGCGCCCTTCGCGAGCGCGGCGACGTCATCCGGCTCGATGCCGCCGACGCGGTTCCTGGAAATTAGAGAGCTGCCCGCGACGACGGCTGTCGAGTTCGAGAGTTCGGACTTCACCTTCGCGGCGAGTTCCGCCGGGTCTTCGGAGACGACTATCGGGCCGACATCATCGGCCTCGTTGACCATGAGCTTGGTCGTCGGGGCCACGACTACCAGGTGGCCCGCCCCCGTCAGTTCCCGGGCGACCGTCCGGATTGCGCTGGATTTCCCCCCGGCGCCGACGAACGCCGCGATGTCCCCGGAGGAAATACCTATCGCCTCGCAAAGCCTCACAACCTCTCCCTTCCCCCCAAACTCCGAACATCTAGTACACTCGCTCTCATATTACATCAAAGTGCCGGTTTGCGTGCTTTATGTCATGTTGGATACTAAAAAAGTTCTCCGAAGCCTGTAATATGAGAGTTGGTTAGCTGGGGCGGTGCGAGGGTAACAGGATAAAAAGTTCGAGCCGAGAAAGGAGTGGGCGTGATGGAGCAGAGGCAGAGGCTCATGGAGGCTGAGAGAGAACCGTCGGATCGGAGCATCAAGGAGATAGTGGACGCTTTGAGGCCGCAGCTTCAGGAGCTGAGTCAGAAGCAAGTCGAGCTGGCGAAGCTGGAGCTTACGCCGGTCGCTAAAAAAGCGGGGCTTGCCGGCGGGCTGTTGTCTGTCGGCGGGGTGTTTCTGCATCTATTCGTGGTGTTCATTTCGGTTGCCGGGATCTACCTGCTCAACGAAGTCGGTGGGCTTTCATTATGGGCTTCGGCTTTGATCGTCTCTGGTATACTGCTCGTCATCGGGTTGGTCCTGGCCGGAGCGGGAGCGAACATCTTGAGGAAGCTGGATCCCAAACCCCACCACACCATACGGGCGTTCCAGCAGAACGTCGAGTGGATCAAGGAGCAGTTCCGCTCATGAGCGAGATACCGGAGCGCATAGAGCGCGAGATGTTCGAACTCCGAAACCGCATGGCTCCGGACGTAAAAGATCTCCGCAAAAACACCGAACCCAAAGTCATCGGCAAACAGGTCGGAGAGAAAGTAAAAAGCCGGGTCAGAGACACCCTCTCGCGCTTCGGCAAAAGCCTCGCGGACTCCGCGAAGAGGCAAATCAACTCCGCCCGCGAAGCCGGGCGCAAACGCAACCCGTCCCGCTTCACCCAGGAAGTAAAAAGC
>JBOHBL010000028.1:0-1717 GCA_050698295.1 Rubrobacteraceae bacterium
ACGACGCAGGCGGCGGCGACCTCCGGCGCGGGGCCGTTCTTCACGGCCATCGAGCCAACCGACGAGGACGACCTCATCGTGCCGGAGGGTTTCGAGTACACCGTCATCCTCAGTTCCGAGGACTCGATGGGCGACGGCATGGCCTTCGGCGAACACAACGACTTTCTCGCCTACTTCCCGATAGACGCCCTCGACGGCGGGGACGATTCAGAGGACGGGCTTCTCTGGGTCAACCACGAGTACATAAACCCGCTCTTCTACTCGAACTACGACGACCCGTATGGCGAAGCCACGACCGAGAAGACCAAAGAGCAGATAGACAAGGAAAAATCCGGGGTTGGGGGAGCGGTGATCCGGGTCCGCAAAGAAGACGGTGAGTGGACCTTCGTCGAGGGCGACGAGATGAACCGCCGCATAGACGCTACGACCCCGATGGACATGACCGGTCCCGCCGCAGGCGCGGACATCATGCAGGGAGCCACCGAGGTCATAGGCTCGATGGGCAATTGCAGCGGCGGCGTCACCCCGTGGAACACCGTCCTCTCGTGCGAGGAGAACTACCAGGATTACTACGGACAACGCACCAACGAGAACGGCGAGCCGGGCTACGGAACCGCCGACGAACCCGAGGACTTCGACATCACCCTCGGGTACCGCTGGATGGACGACCCGGACAACGCACACCCTCCCGAACACTATGGCTGGATCTTCGAACTCGACCCCTTCGCCCCGGAGTCCAAACCGAGGAAGCATTCCTGGCTCGGAAGGCTCCGCCATGAAAACGCCGCCATCACCATAGCTCCCGACGACCGCGTCGTCGTATACACCGGCCACGACGAAGTCGACCAGTGCATATACAAGTTCGTCTCGTCGGGAACTTACAATCCCGACGACCGCGAGGCGAACATGGACCTCTTCACCGACGGCATGCTCTACGTCGCCGACTACTCGCAAGGCAAATGGAACGCCCTCGACTTCGAGAACAACCCGCTCTTCGAGGAGAACGGATTCCAGGACCAGGGCGACGTTCTCACGCGGGCGTACGAGGCGGCCTCGTTGCCGCAGGAGGAAGACGGTCCGCCGCTCGGGACGCCGATGGACCGTTGCGAGGACATCGAAGCCCATCCCGAGACCGGGCAGGTTTACTGCGCGCTGACGAACAACGAGGACCACGGGAATTTCTACGGCCAGATCATCCGCATGACCGAGGAGGGCGACGACCCGACTGCGGAGAGCTTCGCCTTCGAGGTCTTCGCGTCGGGCGGTCCGCAGAGTGGCTTCGCCGCCCCCGACAACCTCATGTTCGACAACCAGAATAATTTGTGGGTAGTCACCGACATGTCTTCGAGCGCGATGAACCAGGGAATATTCACGACGTTCCGGAACAACGGCGCGTTCATGCTCCCGACCGACATAGACGGCGGCGTCACAGCGAACGAGATATACCAGTTCGCGAGCGCGCCGACAGCCGCCGAACTCACCGGTCCCGCCCTCACCCCCGACGGACAGACGCTCTTCCTCGCCGTCCAGCACCCCGGCGAAACCTCTGAAAGCCGCGACGAGCCGACGAGCAGATGGCCCGGCGGAGAGGGCGAGTTCCCGAAGTCCTCCGTCGTGGCTATAACGGGCGGCTTCCCGGACGTTCCAAGAAGCTCCGTGCTCCAGGGATAAGGTTTTATTCGAGCGCCTCGTCCGGGAAAGAGACGAGGCGTTTCAC
>JBOHBL010000029.1:0-3156 GCA_050698295.1 Rubrobacteraceae bacterium
GCGCGGAGCGGAGTACCCGGTACGCGATCCTCGCCCGGAAAAGCGTCTCGGGCGGGGCAAGAAGCCCGGTCACGAAGACGAGCGCGCGACACACTTCCTCGTCGCGGGTGGCCGCTCTTTGGAGATGCCCGACGTACCAGTTTGTGAGGCCGGTCATCGGCGCTCTCTTCCCGCTCACGCCCGGATGGGCGAAGTCCGCCCCGGCGGCGAGCTTCCACGGAACATCCACGACCTTCGAGACGCGCTCGTAAAAGCGGCGCGGGAGGTCTTCGAAGCCGTCCGAAAGGCACTCTTCGAGGGTCTCGGCTTCGAGCGCGGCGACGGACATTCCCTGCCCGTATATCGGGTTGAAAGAACACAGCGCGTCGCCGGTCACGAGGTACCCGTCCGGGACTCTTTCGAGCCGCTCGTACCTCCTTCTCACGTTCGCCGGGAAGTTGTATTTCACCGCGTCTCCGAGGGGTTCGGCGTCTTTTATGACGGTGTGGATGTCGGGGGCGGGGAGGTTCCGGGCGAACTTGACGAAGCCCGCCTCGTCGGTCGGGGCGCGTTCCCCGAGCCAGCCTCCGAGGGTGACCATCCACCGATTTCCCTCCATGGCGAACATCGCGCCCATGCTCCGCCCGCGTCCGGGCGTGGAATCTATGAGGACGAACTTCGGGGAGGGGTCGTCGGGGCGGCTTCGGTAGACGCGCGTGGTGTACCCGACCCCGACCTCGATCCTCTCCTCCTCGGGACGCCCGTACCCGACCTCCTCCATCCACGCCGAAGCCCGCGACCCCCGCCCGCTCGCGTCCACCACGAGATCGGCATCGAGCCGCCCGGACTCACGACCCTCGATGGCGATGCCGCTCACGCGCCCTCCATCTCCACCGGAGAGAAGTCCGGCAGCGGAGTGTTCTTCGAGGACAGCCACGTTCGGAAGCGCGATCACCCTCCGGCGGACGTGTCCTTCGAGGAAAGGCCGACTCATGAGAAGGCTCTTCCTTCCGAGGGAGAAGCAAACCCGGTATCCGCCTCGCTGGAACCTTCGACCCTCCGCGGGAATATCCGCGGCGGCGGCTCCGTCCGAGACGAGTTCCTCGGCGAGGCCGGGGAAGAGTCGCATCATCGTCATCGCGCCGCGCGGAAGCAAAACGTGCGCGTGGCGGGCCTGCGGGACGCCTTTCCGGTTCCCGGCTCCCTCGGGGAAGCGGTCGCGCTCGACGATCGTCACCTTCTCGAAGCGGTCGGCGAGGACGCGCGCGGCGAGAAGACCGGCCATGCTCCCCCCGATCACGACGGCGTGTCCGCCGGACGAAGCGTTGTTTTCGGTGGACGTCATGCTCTCATTCCTCTCTCCCGCCTGAAGAGGCGGGTCGCTTCGTACTTTCGCCGTCATGCGGGAGGGCCGGGCAATGCCCCGATCTGATGGAGCATGGCGAACCGATCCGGCACTCCCCAATGCTCGACCATCCGCCCGTCCTCGAAGCGGCACACGTCCATCACGTCTATCTCTATCGGCTTGCCCGAGCGAGGGTCGCTGCCTCGGGCGACTATTCGCGCCCATACTTTGTCTCCCTCGGCGACTATGTCCTCGATGGTCAGAGTGAGGCCATGTATCTGTCTCCGGGCGCCTCGGATTATGCTCTTGAGATTCTCGGGACCGGACGTATCGGTCGCTGCCGGGTACTGATGCTCGGAGAATTTCTCCGCGCACACTTCGTCGGCCACGGAGAGGTCGCCCTCGTTGAAACCGCGCTCGATGACGGCTCGGAAGAGTTCGACGTTATCTTTCATGGACAATGCTCCTTTCGACTCGTGTTCCGTGTTCGAGCCAGTCGGCGGCCTCGGAGGTCAAGATTTCATTGGCGCGACGGCGGTATTTGTGGAGTTCTTCTTCGGTGAGAACCTCCCGCCACCGACCGTTCGTGCCTTTGAAGAGGAACGACTCGGCTCCTCCAGCGAAGACGCGCTCGAAGTCGCCGACCTTTTCGGAGTTCTCGCGCATGCCCTCGAAGGTGCATCGGGTGACGACATCCGGCCACGACGCTTCGGCGACCTCGATTCCCAAAAAGGCGGAGACGCGGCGCATCTCGCGGTCGAGATCCGCTTTGAGGTCGTCGAAGTGGACGAAGAGGACGTTCGGCTCGTCGCGGAGTTCCCACCACGAGGCGATGTGGCGCATGAGTGGGGCGCCCTCGATCCACCGCTCGAAGAACTCGTGGACATCGCCTCGAAACTTCATTATCGGCTCGACGCCGCGCTTGACGGCTTCGACGTCGAGCCGTTCGAGGAGTTCGGGTCGCATGTGTTTCATGTGGTTCGCAAACGACATGAACGCATCCCGCCCGTCCCTTCCGACGACGATGTACTTCGCCGTATCCATGATCGGGATTCCGTCTGAGGGGGTGTGGGTCTTTATGTACCGGCGATGTTTTTGCGCCGAAAGCCTCGCCTTCATCTCGTCGAAGTCGTATATGAGGCCGTCGAACCACGAGCCGGTCTCCATCGCGGTTCCGGGGAAGTTTCCGTCGGGCCACAAGAGCGAGGCGACTATGGTTTGCATCCACGTCGTGCCGCACTTCGGGGGCGTGCATATGAAGATGTCTCCGGGGCGGTGGTCGTATGCTTTCCACCGCTCGCCGTCGGTGGTGGCGGTTTCGTAAATTTTCTTTGGCGGCCTCATCTTTCTACTCCCTTTCCGGACCGCTTTCCGGGCGGTTCTTTCCTCCCTGTTTGGCTATGAGGACGAGGCGACACACCGGAACGCGTGAGAGTTGCGGCGGTCGGCGGGGGAATATTGGCCCGAGTCGGACATCGCCAGCGCACCGGTTTCCTGATTCACCTCTATGTCCCCGGTCCACTCCATGCTGGAGGAGGCCGACCCGATGGTGACGTTCGGCTGCTGGCGGAACGCGTCTAGCTCGGCGGCGGTGGGCAGGCGGCGTCCGATCCCCGCGCAGGTCGAAGAGGCCGTGAACAGGGTGTTCGTTCCTCGCACGGTGGTCTCGATGCACCCGCCGCCCAGAGATCGGGTTCCCGCCGGACAACTCGAACTCAGATCGGAGGCGTGCTTCCCGTCCACCATGTCCGCATTGAAATTCGGTACGAGGATCCTCGTGTTCACCACCATCGGCGGGTTCCCGGGCCTCGCGAGGAGCCGGAGCGCCGGCC
>JBOHBL010000030.1:0-2017 GCA_050698295.1 Rubrobacteraceae bacterium
CCCCCTCGATGCGCTCTCCGCCGACGAGGAGTTCCGCGCCCTCTTGCTTGCCGATGTCTATGTAGTTGAGGACCCGCTCGAGCTGCTCCTGCGAAACCAGCGGCCCCCTCTGCGTGCTTTCGTCGAAGATGTCGCCGATCCTCACGCTCTTTATCCTCTCGACGAGGGCGTCGAGGAACCGATCCTTTATGTCCTTGTGCAAAAAGAGCCGGGATCCCGCAATGCAAACCTGCCCCGCATGAGAGAATATCCCCTGCATCGTACTCTCCACCGCGTCCTCGAAGCGGGCGTCCGGATAGATGATGTGAGGACTCTTCCCGCCAAGCTCCAAATTGACTTGCGCGATGTGGTCCGCCGCCATCTTCGCCACGAGCTTGCCCGTCGAAACCGACCCCGTGAACGTGATGCCGTCAACCATCTCATGCGACGCGAGAGCCGCCCCCGCCTCGGCCCCATAACCGGTTACGACATTGACCACACCCGGCGGCATCCCGGCTTGCTCGCACAATTCGGCGAACTTGAGCGCGCTGAGCGGAGTCTCCTCGGCGGGCTTCATGACCACGGTGTTCCCCATGGCGAGCGCCGGGGCGACGGAGCGAATCGCAACCAGGAACGGATAGTTCCACGGAACGATGTGAGCCGTCACGCCCAATGGCTCGAGCAACGTGAAGTCTAGCTGGCCGCCCGGCACGTCTATAGTGCGCCCGCCGATCTTGTCCGCCAGCCCGGCGTGATAGTCGAGCCAGAGCGGGACGGCCTCCATGAGTTGCAAAGCCTTCGCGTAATAGTGGCCGCTGTCGAGCGCCTCGATGCGAGCGAACTCCTCTTTCTGCTCCGCCAGGAGGACGGCGAGCTGCCGCAGCATCATGCCGCGGGCGAATGCGGGTGTGTCGCGCCATCCGGGGAGCGCGTCCTTCGCCGCCTTCACCGCTCGATCCACATCCCCCACCGCGCAGCGCGGGACGGTGCCGATGACCTCGCCCGTCGAGGGATCGACCGTCTCGAACGTCTCGCCGGAAGCCGCCGCCCCCCACTCCCCGTTGATGAATATCTCCATGTCCCCCACGCGGCGATCCTGTGCCGAAGCGGCGCGCGAAGCCGTCTCTTCCGTAGCCATCTCTTTCTCCTTCCCCAAGTTTCGACAGCGAAAAAGATGATACACAACGCACGATTTCTTGTCAACCGACCGCACGTTAGATTATAATTCCTTGCGTAAGGATGTATATTTGTGGGTCAATGGGTATCGAAGCCCCGGGCTTTGCGGGTTAGAAATGAGGAGCCAATGGTCAAGGAGGCGGAGGGCGTTGTTGGGAGGGGTGGCGCGGGCACGGCGCGGCAGCTCAGGCGCGGGGCGGCGCAGCTTTTCTGGAAGAACGGGTACGCGGCGACGACCATACGGGAGCTTGCGGAGTTGATCGGGGTTCAGAAAGCGTCGCTTTATTACCACATCGCTGGCAAGGAGGATCTCCTCTACGACATATGCGTCGAGTCGCTCGGCAACATCCACGACGCCGTGGTCGAGGCTCTCGCCAACGAGAGCGACGCGCTGGCGCGGGTTCACGTCATGATCGAGGCTCACGTCGCCTCCATGCTCGATGACAAGGAAAAGCACGCGACGATGCTCACGGAGCTAAAATCGCTCTCTCCCGCCCGGCGGGAGGCGGTCGTGGGACTCAGGGACGGCTACGAAAAGTTGGCGCGGGCGGTCATCTCCGACGCTCAGGAAGCCGGAGTCCTCCGCTCGGACATGAGCGCCAAAGAACTCCAGCTTGGACTCTTCAATCTCCTAAACTGGACCATCTTCTGGTACCGGACGGACGGCGACCTTTCCCCCGGGCAAGTATCCGGACTCCTGAAAAGCCTTTACCTCGACGGCGCCCTCTCCGAATAATACCAAGTCCGTCTGTATAATGGTGCATTATGCCAAAGACGATAAAGCTCAAGCCGCACCTGGAGCCCGAGGAGCTGGAGGAACGCTGCCGCAAAGCCAAAGACCCGGTGTTGCGCGGCCATTACC
>JBOHBL010000031.1:0-7208 GCA_050698295.1 Rubrobacteraceae bacterium
GCCCGCATGAGGGAGAGAGCGCATCGCGCCCCCAGGATGCCCACGCCCCCAGGGGTGATCCATACGCATCAAACTCAGCTTGGAGATGCTTGATTCCTTCCCGAAAGCCGCATTCGTCTTTCCCCGACTCCCGTACTCCCGCCGAGTGCGGAACCATCCACCCGGATGATGATGTTTTTGCTCTTCCGGGTAAAAAGCGCGGGAGACGCGACTTTCAGGAGGATTTCTTTTGGCCGGGATGGGTTTGATGCGCGAGCAACGCTCCCCGAAAGACCTCGTCGGGGACGTGGCGGACGCCGAACGTGTCCGCAAGTCGGGACGCGAACCCGCGCCGCGCCGGGAGAGGTCGGAAGGAAATCCGTGAGAAGCGTCGGTGAAACCGCAGGGGGGAGAATCGTTTCGTCCCCGCGCCTTGCGGAAGCGTTGTCCAAAATCTCCGCCGGCGCCGCGGAGCGCGACGCTCACCCGGTCTTCCCGCATGGCCCTTTCGAAAAGCTCGCCGGGCTCGGCGTCCTCGCGCTTCCGGTCCCGGACGCGGAGCGGTCGCGGCGATCTTCGTTCGCTGAGGAGTGGGAGGTTTTGAGGGCGGTCGCGGGGGCGGAGGGATCGGTCGGAAGGGTCCTCGACGGCCACTTCAACGGCGTGGAGCGGCTCTCCCTCCTCGCCCCGGAGCCGCTGAGGTCCGAAGAGCTGGAGGCCGTCGAGGCCGGCGAACTCCTCCTCGGAGTCTGGGGGGCGGATCCGATCCCCGGCGAAGGAGAGCCCGCGAAACTCGTCCGCCAGGGCGGTGAACCGTTCGTCGAAGGGACCAAGACTTTCTGCTCCGGCGCGACGGGCGTGGACCGCGCTCTCGTCCTCGTGCGCGGCGCGGAACCCGGTCCCCCTCACCTCGTCTACGTGGACGCCTTCGACGGCGTGGAAGTGGATGAAGACTGGTTCCGGGGGAGCGGGATGAAGGCTTCGTGCAGCTACCGCGTTGTCTTTCATGGAGCGCCCGCGCTGGCCGTTCTGGGCGAGCCGGGGGAGATAGCCCGCGAGCCGTACTTCGGGCGCGACGCGGTTCGCACCGCCGTCACCTGGGTCGGGGTGGCCGACGCCGTCGTCGAATCGGCCCTCGAAACCCTCGCCGCCAGATCCGGCGCCCGCGACCCCGACGACATCGAATCCCTGGCCGCCGGCAAAATGCTGACCGCCCAGGCCACGATGGACCGCTGGCTCGAACACGCAACCCGCCTCGCCGACGAAGCTTCTCCGCACACCCCGATGACGCCCTTCTCGGTGAAGCTGAGAGAAGCGGTGGCGTCGGCCTGCCGCGAGGTCATGGACGAGGCCGCGCGGGCCTGCGGTTCGCGTCCCTTCGCTGCCGGGGACGCGCTCGACCGCGCCAGCCGCGACCTGCAAATATTCCTCCTCCAGCACCGCCTGGAACCGCTGCTCGCGAAGGTCGGACGCCGGGCCATCGAGGAGCGAAAGCGGTGAGAAAACGACTCGGCAGAGAGTATTTCGAAGGGTTGTACGAAAGCTCGTCCGATCCCTGGGACTTCGAGACGAGCGACTACGAACGCCGCAAGTACGAGCGCACGCTCTCGTTCCTCGAAGGCGAACGTTTCCGCCGCGCTCTGGAGGCGGGCTGCTCCATCGGGGTCTTCACGAGGATGCTCGCCCCGCTCTGTGATGCGCTCGTCGCGGTCGACGTCTCGGAGAGAGCCGTCGAGTCCGCGAAGAGCCGCTTGGAGGATCATCAAAACGTCGTCGTAGAGCGACGGACTCTGCCGGAAGAGATGCCGGAGGGCCGTTTCGACCTGATCCTGGCCTCGGAGGTCCTCTATTATCTCACGGAACCCGAGATGCTCGAAACACTCGGGCTCTTCGAAGACGCCCTCTCGCCGGGCGGAACCCTCATCGCCGTCCACTGGCGCAAGGAGACGAAGACGTATCCCCTTCAGGGCGACGAGGTACACGAACTCCTCCTCGAACACACGCGCCTGATCCCCACGGCGTCCGCCGTCGAACCGGAGTACCGAATAGACCTTCTGGAGGACAGAACTTGAACGACAACGGACACCTCGTCATCGTGGGCGGAGGCCCGGCGGGTCTGTCGGCGGCCCGAGCGTACCGCGACGCCGGGGGGAAAGGTTCCGTCACGCTCCTGACCTCCGAGGACTTCCCGCCGTACAACCGTCCACCTCTCACCAAAGACTACCTGCGAGGCGAGACCCGGCGCAACGACCTCTTTCTCGAAAACGAGGACTGGTACCGCAAAAACCACGTCCACCTCCGGCTCTCGACGGAGGTGGAGGCTCTGGACGCGGAACGACACATCGTTCGCCTTCGAGGCGACGAGGAGATCTCATACGAAGCCTGCGTGCTTGCCACCGGATCGGAGCCCGTTCGGCTCCCGGTTCCGGGCGGGGACGACCCGGAGGTCATCTCGATGCGTGAGATCCCCGACTCCGAACGCCTCGCGAAAAAGGTCGAAAGCGGGAAACGGGTCGTCGTCATAGGCAGCGGGTTCATCGGGTGCGAGGCGGCGACCTCCCTGGCGATGCGCGGCGCGGAGATCACGATGGCGAGCATGGAGGAGTCGCCGCAAAAACAACGCCTCGGAGAAGAGGTCGGACAGAAGATAACCTCCTGGCTCGAAGGCCGCGGCGTGGGCCTCCGCATGAGTTCGAGCGTGGAGGCCATCGAGCGCGAAGGGGGCGGACACCGGGTCTATCTGGATGGCGGCGAGAGCGTGCCGGCGGACGTGGTCCTCTTCGGGACGGGCGTCGAGGCGAGGATAAGTCTCGCTTCGGAAGCGGGGCTGGAGATAGAGAACGGCGCGGTCGCGACCGATTCCTCGATGCGGACGAGCGCAACCGGAATTTTCGCCGCCGGGGACATCGCGTTCGCGCGCAGCGAATCGGCGGGACGGAGGCTGCGCGTCGAGCATTGGGGCGACGCCCTCGAACACGGCCGCATCGCCGGCGCCGGCGCCGCTGGGGGCGAAGCGAAGTGGAGTTCCGCGCCGGGGTTCTGGTCCACCATTGGAGAGGAGACCATCAAATACCGGGCCTGGGGCGACGGCTGGGACGAGGTCGAGTTCGAGGAGAGGGACGACTCGTTCACCGCCTGGTACGGGAAAGAAGGCGTGGTGGTCGGGGTTCTGGCTCACAACGCGGACGAGGAGTATCAGCGGGGCAAAAAGCTCATCGAGACTCACGCTTCGATGCCGCGATGATTCCAGCCCCGGAAAACAGCCTGCGGGTGTGCGTGGTCGTCCCCGCCCGCGACGAGGAGGCCCTGATCACCGCCTGCCTCGAAGCCCTCGCGACCCAGGAAGGCGTTTCGACTGACCAATACGAGGTCCTTCTGGTCCTCGACCGCTGCGCCGACGCCACGGCGGAGCGAGCGAGGAAAGTCGCGCGGAGAAACCCCGATCTGCGACTGCGTTTCCTCGAAGGACCGGGGCGCGGGGCCGGGCATGCTCGAAGGGTCGGGATGGAGACAGCCTGCGAGCGATTGATGAGTATTGGACGGCCCGGCGGGCTCATAGCCTCCACCGACGCGGATACCGTCGTCGCCGGGGACTGGCTCGCCGCGCAGATCGAGGCGAACAGTCGCGGGGCGCGGGCCATAGGCGGCAGGATCTCGCTGAACCCCGAAGGTCTTTCGGATGAGGTTTACAGGTGGCGCGAGAGGCAGGTCGCGGTTCGACGTGGCGAAACGCCGGGCGACAGAGACGCTTGCGAACACCGGCAGTTCAGCGGGGCGTCGCTGGCTTTGACCGCCGAGGCGTACCGGGAGATCGGGGGTCTCGAGCCCCTTTCTTCTCTGGAGGACGAGTACCTCGAAGCGACGCTCGTCCGGAGCGGCATACGCATCGAACGCCCGCTCTCGGTTCGCGTCACCACCTCCTCCCGGCTGGACGGACGCGCCGAACGCGGCCTCTCCCGCGACCTCGCCCTCGCCTCCTGGTTCTCCCGAAACACCTACTGGAGAAGGGATCTCGAAGGGATCAAGACTCCATCCCGCGAAACCACTACCGTGATCCTCGCCCCAACCGGGGACGAAACGCCGGTCCCCGAAAGCGTCCTCCGAACGATGCGCGAAGGGCTGGCGAACGAGGTGGTCCTGCCGGGACGAGAAGGAGTCTACTTCGTCACCCCGCAAAGCGATGAGATCCGGACGAGCCGCGTGGAGGGTTTGGAGTCGGATTTCGATATGGCGAGAGGTCCCGGCGACCTGCTGTGGCGGGTCCTTTCGGCGACGAGCGGGGACACGGTGGTATTCGTGGACGCTCGCGCCCCGGACCTTCCGGAGCGCGTCCGCGCTTTGACCTCGCCTTTGCGGGAGAGAGAAGAGTTGCATTTCGTTCAAGGGTTCGAGAGTGAGACGACAAGCGCGCTCTCGGAGGCTCTGGCGCGGCCCTGGATCCAGACCCACGCCCCGGAACTCGCCGGGCTATTCGACCCCCTCTCCTCCGAGTTCGCCGCCCGCCGAAACCTTCTCGAATCCCTCGCATTCCCGGTTGGAGAAGGTTTCGTTCTCGCGTTCGTTATAGACGCCGCTCGCGCCCTCGGCGCCACCGCTCTGGCGCAGGTGGAGCTTTCTTCTCGCTCCCAAAACAACCGGATCTCACCGGAGACCGCGCGCGCCGTCTTCGCCGCGCTCGAAGCCAGGCGCCGCGGAGGCTCCGCTCCCGGTTCGCTCGTCGTGCCGGGACGGGATGGGCTGGAGATACGGCGAGTCCCCACGGAAGAACGCCCGCCCCTCGTCAGCTCGGAGCAAAAAAGACGTTCACGATGATTTCGTCCGGATGCTCAAAGAGCGCGGATTCACCGAGGGGATCACGGTCACCGTCCATCGCGACAACCTCGACGAGATGGAGCGAGACGGCAGATAAAGTTTCCCGACCCTTCAGTTCCCCAGCAGGGACTCCACGAAGAGGTCGCGGGGGACGCTGACTAGCCGGTCGGCGCGCCAGAAGTCGCTGAAGAGGATCGGGTCGAGGATCACGCTCTCGACCTTCGCGAGGTGTCCTATCAAAAGCGAGGCCAACTCCCCGGAGGTCGTCTCGCGCAACTCCCATCCTTCCCGCCCTTCGTCGGCGCGGAAGTCGAGGAACATCTCCGCCTCCTCCTCGAAGCTGAAAACGGGCAGCGCCTCCTCGACCGTGAACACCTCCAACCGGGTGCCGCGGTGGCGGGCTATCGTCCAGTATTCCCTCCTGGGACGCCTCGCGGAGACCTTCTCGGCCGAAGCGTCTCCTCTCGACTCGCGACGCCGGCCGTGAGGAGCGGAGCGCATGCGTCGCGAGGTTTCGCCGGTTACGGTAGATAAACTGTCTCTTTGAAGGCTGTGCATCGTCCTATCCCCTTCCGATCTTTCCGCTCACCACGTCTGCGATCCGGACAAGAGCCCCCGTTGCCCTTCCATAATCATGGCACAATTCGCCCCGCGCCGCCACCCCTTCCGGCGCGGGTCGATGCACTTTTCGGGCCATTTCGTTTTTCAGCCGTCCTCCCGCTCGACCTTCCGGCCCTGCTCGTCGTACTCGTAGAAGCCTTTGCCGGTCTTGCGCCCGAGCTCGCCCTTCTCGAACTTCTCGACGATGCTCTTTCTCGGCTTGTCCTCCGGATCGCCGGTCTCCTCGTAGCGCGCCTGCCTGACGTAGTAGCTGATGTCTATGCCCGTGAGGTCCATCAGCTCGAACGGTCCCATCGGGTGTCCGAGCGCCGTCTTGCAGGCAACGTCTATGTCCTCGAAGGAAGCATAGCCGCCCTCGTGGAGGCTGATCGCCTCGTCGCGCAGAGCGTGTAAGATGCGGTTGGCGACGAAGCCGGATATCTCCTTGTGCAAGAGCACCGGCTCCTTGCCGAGCCTCTTCGTCAGCTCCACGGTCGTCTCGACGGTGGCGTCGGAAGTGTCGGGACCGCGGACGACCTCGACACACTTCATCACGAGAGCCGGGTTGAAGAAGTGCATGTTGCAAACCTTGTCGGGGCGACTCGTCGCGTCGGCTATGCGACTGCCCACTATGGTCGAGGAGTTGGTGGCGAGAATCGCGTGTTCCGGGGCGGCTTTATCGAGCTTCGAAAAAATCTCGCGCTTCACGTCGAGCTTTTCGACGGCTGCCTCGATGATGAAATCGGTTTCGGAGGCAGGACCTTCGAGGTCGGTGGTAAAGGTCATCCGGGCGAAGGCGGCGTCCACATCGTCCTGTTCCATCCGGCCTTTCTCGACGTTTCGAGACATGCGGCTCTGGAGCTGGTCTTTGGCTTTCTCCAGCATGCCTTCGTCTATATCCTGCACGGACACCTCGTAGCCTGAGAGGGCGCAGACCATCCCGATCTGGGACCCCATCGCCCCCGCTCCGACGACGAGTATCCTGTTTATGTTTTCCACGTCCGATTGAGTCATTCTCCTCCTCGTTTCCGGTCTTCGGACGATATTTTCTCACAGGAGCAGCCAGGTCATTATTCCGAGATACAGGACCGCGGCTGAGGCGATGGTCAGGGCGAAGCGCCGGTTTTGCTTTCCGATCTCGATGGGGTGTATCCCCAAGAGACGCGAGAGCATCGTCACGGAGTTCGAGAAGGGCGTCGCCATGAGCGCGGCCTGAGCACCGAGGATGATGGCGACGGCCCACAGAGCGGGGGTCGCTCCTGAGTCCAGCGGAAAAGTCGAGTCTATGAGCAGGATCATCGGTATGACGTGTATCCCGAGGAGGAAACCCGCCGTGACGATCCCGGCGAGCGCGAGCGGCACGGCGGCCTCCGGCAAAGCGCGGAGCAACCCCCCAAGCGGCTCCAGAAGCCCCAAAACTTCGAGCGAAACCACGAGCACACCCGCCGAGGCGAAGAGCGAAAACTCCGCATGAGAGCGCGTCAGAGAGTCGCGGGTCTCCGAGGCGAGTCGCGAGAAAGGCGAAACGCCGCGCATCGAGACGGCGGCCACGGTCGCGATCGCCGCCACGACCCCCGCGATGGTGACGGCGATTGAGGCGGTCAAAGAGAGGACCGGCAGCAGATAATTCACGACGGCGACGGCTGTGATCAGGGCGATGGGGTATAACACCACCGCGACGGCGCCCCGGTCGAGCGGGGCGTCGATGTCCGTCTCGACCTCGCCTCCGGCGCGCTGGGCGAAGAAGAGCAAAGCTCCAAAGCCCACGACGACGAACGGCATCGAGACCGCGAGGAACCCCAGGTACGGGGTTCCGG
>JBOHBL010000032.1:0-7525 GCA_050698295.1 Rubrobacteraceae bacterium
CCCCCTCGCGGGCTGCCGGAGCCGCCCGTCGTAGACCCGGGCGACTTAGATCCTGAAGAGGTCGTCCGGCTCATCCGGGCCGGATAAATCGACGATCCGGGGCGCGTCATACGGGTCCGGTCGAAAAATCACTCATTTGAGTGATGCGCGCGGTTTGGCAAGCTGCTAACTTGTGGTTGGAATGTGAAGTCTTCGAGGTTGAAGCTCCATTATGTCAAGATTGGAGAAGCTCAATGAATAAAGCTCTGGTCCTGATCCCACTCACGGCTATCGTCCTCGGCGGCCTGTTTTTCGTCCTTCGCCCCGACCCGCCCGCCGCCGAGCCGCAAGCGAAGACCTTCGACCTCCAAATACGCGACGGTGAGATGTCGCCACGGGAGATCGAGGTGAGAGAAGGCGACCGGGTGAACCTGAGCGTCTCCTCGGACGAGGAGGCGGAGTTCCACGTCCACGGCTACGATCTAGAGAGGGAGATAGAGGCCGGCGGAACAACGAAGCTGTCGTTCGCGGCGGATCTCACCGGTCGCTTCGCCATCGAGAACCACCTTGCCGGCGAACACGACCACGACAGTGACGACCACAGTCACTCGGAGGCGGAGATCGGGACGCTCACGGTGCTTCCGAGATAGGTGATGGCTATGCTGCGACGAACCTTCTTTTTGAGCTTCATCCTCTTTCTGAGCCTGCCGGACGCGGCCTTCGCGCACGGGTTCGGGCGCAGCCAGGACATACCGCTGCCGTCCTGGCTGTATCTCTTCGGGATCAACGCCGTGGTGATCGCGACTTTCGTGATGGTCGCGCTCTCCTTCGAGGAGAGGCCACGGAGCGGCTACCCTCGCAGGAGCCTGTCTCCCGCCGTCCTGACGAACGGAGTGTTCCTTTCTGGGGTGAAGCTGCTCTCGGTGGGGCTCTTTCTGCTCACCATACTCAGCGGGCTCTTCGGAGATCAGGAGACAACGGCCAACTTCGCCCCGACTTTTTTCTGGATTTCCTGGTGGGTCGGCCTGAGCTTCTTCACGGTCTTCATCGGAAACATATGGCCCCTCGTAAACCCGTGGAAAGTTGTTTTCGAGTGGGTGGATGATCTGGCGAGGAGGTTCGGGGCGAAGAAGGGACTCTCGGCCGGCGTTCGCTATCCGTCCCGGCTCGGAGTGTGGCCGGCGGCGGCGTTGTATGCGGGGTTCACGTGGTTCGAGATCCTCTTCTCGGGCTCCTCCGTCCCGGCGAGCATCGCGGCATTCCTCATCGTGTATTCCGTGATCACGTGGTCGGGCATGGCCGTCTTCGGCAAAGAAGCCTGGTTGAAAAACGGGGAGGCGTTTTCGGTTTTCTACGGCGTTTTGGGCAGATTCTCCCCGACGGAGACGCGCGTCAACGAGGAGGGCCGGAGAGAGATAAATGTCCGCCCGCCGGCGGCGGGGCTCGGAGTCGGAGGCGGCGCGAGCGTCAGCCTGATGGCGTTCGTGGTCTTGATGCTGGCCGGGGTGACGTTCGACAGCCTGATCGAAACTCCTCCGTGGCTCGCCTTCCAGAACGCGACCTCCATCCCCGGCGCGGTCGGCTTCGCCGGCCTGACGGTCGTCTTCCTCCTCCTCTACCTCGGGTCCATAAAACTGAGCCAGCTCTCAGGCGGGAGGATCGTCTCCTTCCGGCGGCTCGCCTCGGAGTACGTCTACTCGCTCGTCCCGATAGCCGTCGCCTACTTCGTCGCCCATTACTACTCGTACTTCCTCGTGCAGGGACAGAGGATGATAGCTCTCGTCTCGGACCCGCTCGGGTGGGGCTGGAACCTCTTCGGGACCGCATCGTACGAAGCGCGAGCCGGGGTGATCGACGCCGGCTTCGTCTGGTATTCGCAGGTCGCGCTCATCCTGGCGGGGCATATCGCCGCGGTGTGGCTGGCGCACAAAGTCGCGCTTCGTCTCTTCGGAGAACCGATGAAAGCGGCCAAAAGCCAGTACCCGATGCTCGGGCTCATGGTCTCGTACACGGTGTTCAGCCTCTGGATCCTCACCCAGCCCATCGGATAGAGCTTGCAACGGCAAGCAAGGCTCAAGAGTGATTTGTCGGGGAGTCCGCGACGAGCTTCTTTACCTTCGAGCCCATACCACCCGGTTTATCCACTCCTCCCGCGATAGGCCCGCAAGCTCCCTCTCTATCGCGGAGATGATGGGACCGAAGTCTTCGCTGCCGAAACTCTTCGGCAGGTGGATGCATCCGGCATGAGACTTTCCGGCCTCAACGAGGCCGTTTATCAGGGGCAGGAAATCCGAGACATTGGCTGTCACGAGTATCCGGCCTTCCGAAGTCGCCAGGTCGAGGACACCCTCGTCTTCGAGGCCCGTGAGTTCTTTCTCGGCGCTTATGGAGCGCACGTCATATCCGCGCTCTTCGAGACCTTCTCCGATCACCTTGCCCGAGAGATGCTCGTCGAGGGGCAGCCTCACGTCAGCGTTCGCTCACTTCGATGTTCAGATCCGGGTAACGCCGCCGCCAGTGTTCGAGCGGTCGGTCGTTCTCTTCGACCATCCCATCTATCTCTCCCCGATGAGACTCGTAGTAAGCGAGCGCGGTGTTCAGGTGATCCTCGGAGAGGCTCGATTCACGCAAGACCCTCTCCCGGCCCATCTCCCTGTAGCCACCGATGACCTCCCATACGTCGAAACCCGTGCCGGTGACCCATGCCCGCCGCCTGTCCCGCGGGCCGCGGAAGACTATGCCGGGATGACGTTCCATTCGGTTTGCCTCTTCCTCGGTTCGCCGGAGGCGCTCGCACTCTTCCACGGAGAGGATCACTTCCCGACGCTCTCCTTTCTCGTCTATTATGTAGCGAGCGCTCATTATCAAGCCTCCACAACCGTCTCTTCCGTCCGCGACAGTATTCTAACCCGGTGACCAGGAGCCAGTATCCCATGCTCGCGCTCATGATCTTCTACACGGTGTTCAGCCTCACCCAGCCCACCGGGTGGTGTGTACTTCGCACCCGTCGTGAATGTTACAATTCCTGTGGGGTGTTGTCCGAAACCTGTCTGGACCGGCGAGGGAACCGATGACCCATAATCAGAATAAGCACGACATACCAACCGGCACCGTGACCTTCCTCTTCACGGACATCGAGGGCTCGACCGCCCTGTGGGAGGGCTATCCGGTCCAGATGCAAGCCGCCCTCAACCGCCACGATGAGATCATGCGCGCGGCTATCGAGGTTCACGGCGGCTACGTCTTCAAGACGGTCGGGGATGCCTGCTGCGCGGCTTTCGAGCGGACGCGGGACGCGCTCCGGGCCGCTCTCGAAGCTCAGCGGGCGCTCTTCGCGGAAAGCTGGACGGACCCCGTGAGGTTGCGGGTGCGGATGGCGCTCCACACCGGAGCGGCGGAGGAGGAGCGCGACGGGGATTACTTCGGCCCGACAGTCAACCGGGTGGCGCGGCTCTTGTCGGCGGGGCATGGCGGACAGGTATTGTTGTCCGGGCCGGCGTACGACCAGGTTTGCGACCATCCGGAACTCGTGGATGCGGAGGCGAGTCTCCCGGATCTCGGAGAGCATCATTTGAAAGACATCATCCGTCCGGAGAGGATCCACCAGCTAACCGTCCCCGACCTCCCCGAGCGGTTTCCTCCGCTTCGGACCCGCGAGAGTTCCGGCGGCCCCGAGGGCGAGCGTTACCGCCTGACGGAGTTCCTCGGGAGCGGCGGGATGGCGAAGGTGTACCTGGCGCACGACGAAGAGCTTGGCCGGGACGTGGCGATCAAAGTTCTCCACCCGAGGTTCGTGGACGACGAGCAGTTCGTCGAGAGGTTCAAGCGGGAAGCGAGGAGCGCGGCGAGCCTCTCGCACTCGAACATCGTGGCGATATACGACCGGGGCGAGAAGTCCGACGGCGCTTATTACATCATCATGGAGTACCTCTCGGGCGGGACCTTGAAGGATGCGATCCTGAAGGGCGCTCCCCTCCCCGCCCGCGCCGTCGTCTCCGTGACTTCGCAGGTGGCGAAGGCGCTCGCGGCGGCCCACCGGCGGGATATCATCCACCGCGACATAAAACCTCAAAACATCCTTCTCGCGGAATCGGGCGAGGCGAAGGTCGCGGACTTCGGCATCGCGAGGGCCGGCAATTCGACGACGCTCACGCGCACCGGAGGCGTGATGGGCACTCCCCACTACATCGCCCCGGAACAGGCCGAGGGACAACCCGCCGGCCCCAAAAGCGACGTATACGCTCTCGGCGTCGTCCTCTACGAGATGCTCACCGGGGAGCTTCCCTACGATGCGAATACCCCGCTGGGGATCATGGCGAAGCAGCTCCGGGGGCAGCTCCGCCCTCCGTCGGAGATCAACCCGAACATCCCCGGCTCTCTCACCGCCCTCACGATGCGCCTCCTCGCGAGAGACCCCGAGTACCGCCCGGACGCGGCCTCGCTCGCCTCCGAACTCGAAAGGATGCTCCGCTCTCTGGAAGACGGCGGAGCGCCCGGCCTCACAGAGACCGACCTCGGAGCCCTTCCGTCGAACACCATCACGGACGATGTGGAAACGCTCCCGCTGCCGGAGGTCCCGGACCTCACCGGGCAGAACGTGGGTTGGGCGGGCAACGCTCTGGCGAGCGTCGGGCTCGCGCTCGGCGGGCAGCGGGAAATCTCGGACACCACGGCTCCGCGAGGCGTCATCACGGGCCAGCATCCCCCCGCCGGAGCGAGGCTCTCCCCCGGCAGCTTCGTCAGCGTCACCGTCAGTTCGGGCGTGGCGAGCAGTCCCGAGAGACGCAGGGTTCCGATCCTCGCGATAGCCCTCGTCGCGCTGCTCATGCTCCTTTTCGGCGGGGCCGGGGCGATGGCTCTCACCGGCTTCAACCCCGTCGCGAGCAGGTTCGGAAGAGAGGAGACTCCACGAGCGGAGACGCCGGCTCCGCAGCCGGACCCGGAACCCACCGCCGAAGACCCGGAACCCGAAGAAGAGACCCCCGAAGAAGAGACCCCAGAACCACCCGACGCGGACGAGGAAACGCCCCCTCCGGACGACGGCTTCGAGAAAGAGCCGCCACCGATTGAAGAGTCCGCCGAGCAGGAGTTCGTCACCGAGTATTACGAGGCGGTCGCCGTCGAGGACTGGGCGACGACGTATTCGCTGCTCGACTTCGACTCGCGGCTCGCATTCACGGAGGACGAGTGGATAGCGGCGCAGGAGGCCAGGGTCGCCGCCACGGACCCGCCCGCGCTCGACTCGGCGGAGATAGAGGACATAAGCGGTGAGGGCGCGGACTTCGACGCCTCCGTGCTGCTCTACTATTTCGACGGCACGCAGGAGACGGTGTACATCGAGGCCGCCTTCGAAGACGGCGAGTACAAACGCCACATGACCGACGACGACATCTCGTACCTGCGGGACATAGCCGGAGGCGAGGACGGTTATCCCGACCAGTACAACGAAGAGGACCCTTATGAGGAGGACTACGAAGAGGCCGACATAGAGTATTCGATCAGGGCTCATTACGCGGCCATCGGGTACAACGACTTCGAGGAAGCGTACTCGTACTTCGGCCCGACGTACCGGAATGAGATCGACGAGTCCGCCTGGATCTCCGACGAAGAATCCTTCGAAATAGAAAGCTCCACCGTCAACTACATCGAGATCATCGAGGTCTCGGGCGACGCCGCGACCGCCGAAGTGGACGTCACCTTCGAGGACAACACCGGCGCCCCGAACTTCGTGCTCACCTGGGAACTCGTCAAAGAAAACGGGGAGTGGAAGCTCGACGAAGTCTCTTCCGGCGAGCAGGTAAACTAGAGCGGCTTCCGATTCGCCGGGGGCGTTTCAGGTGAGCCACCGCGCTTTTTCTTTGTACTGCTCGATCTCTTTTTCGGAGAAGCCCAGACGCTCCGTCATCGCCGCTTCTCTTTCGACGGCATCTCTCGCGGGAGCGTCCACAGGCGACCACCCCGAGCAAAACTCCGCCAGCAGATCCATCCAGAATCAGGGCGACACTCCCGGCGCGCAGTGCTTGCCGTACGCCGTTTCGATATAAGCTCTCTGGTGCGGGGAGTACTCTGGCGAGACGTGATACCGAATCCGGTTGATCGCTTCCCGGTTCTCCCGGGGTCGCGCACGCCCGTGGAGACGTAGCATGCCACGTCGCAGTCGAGGACGGCTTCTTTCGCTCGCCGCACTTTCCACGGGGGATGCTCGACACCGTACTCGGCGCAGACTCCGTCGCGGCGGGCGGTGCACCCCCAGTAATGCTCGGTGATGAACTACTCCTCGGAACCTTCGATGAGCGACTCTGACTCGCCTTCGGTCACGGCGCGCAAAGTCTCCCGGCGGCCCCGGTGACGCCACGAATACTCGACGACGCCGTTTTCCATCCGGTGACGCATCGGCATCGCACAATAGGGTTCATCGTAGAGGAGGCGAGCGACGGCGGCGATGGCTCTCTTCCGTCAAAAAAGCGCGGGGCGCGGGAGGATGAGCGCTTCCTCTCTCTTCCTGCGCGATCACTCTTCCCGCCGCGACCGACCGGTGTTGAGGCCCTGGATCATGCCCGTGATCGAACCCTCTTGTTTCGGTTCGCTCCGGGAGGATGGAGCCTCCGCGCGACCCGACCCTGTCCTGAACACGAGCTGTGTGCCTCCGACACGGATCACATCCTCGTTCTGGAGCGCAACTCGCCCGGCGAGACGCTTGTCGTTGAGCCAGGTGCCGTTGCGCGAACCGAGGTCCTCGATCACGTGCGCTCCGCCTTCGAGTTTGATGGCCGCGTGACGCCACGAGACCCTGGGGTCTTCGACCGCAAGCTCGCAGTCCGGGTCGCGGCCCAAAACGGAGACGCCGCCTTCGATCTCGAAGACCCTGTTTCCGGATCTGAGCGAAGCTCTCGGATCATTCTTTCGCTCTTCCGGCTCTCCAGTAGTTTCTCCCGGCTGCCCGGGGGTGTCGAGACCTTCGATCATGCCCGTTACCGAACTTTTTTTCGGCGCGTTCTCGGCTCGCGCCTCTCCGGAGACGCGGGGTTCGCTCCTCCCGGATTGGTCGTCTCCGAGGTTCTCGATCATCCCGGTCACCGAACCTTCTTGCTGCGGCTCGCGCCCGCTCCGAGGGGCTTCCGGCGTCTTCCCCTTTCCCTGACCGCTCCCGAACGTCGGATCCTCCTTTTCGGACGGCGGCGCGTCGAGGCCCCGGATCATGCCCGTCACCGAACCCTCCTGTTTTGGAGCATCAGCGGGTCTCTCCTCCGACGCCCTGGCACGTTCGGGAGGAATCGTCTCTTCCTTTTCGGTTCGTCCGGCGCCGAGACCTTTGATCATGCCCGTCACCGAGCCTTCTTGCCTCGGGGGTTCCGCGAGCTTCTCCTCCGAAGGTCGCGCCGGTTGTTCCTCCGGCTTCGCCCCTCCGGCGCTGAGGTTCCGGATCATGCCCGTCACGGAGCCTTCCCGCTCCGGAGGGTTCACGGGCTCCTCGCGCGAGGTCTGTTCGGAGTCGCGACGCGGAGGTTCTTCAGGTTTCGGTCGTCCGGAGTCGAGACCTTCGATC
>JBOHBL010000033.1:0-14514 GCA_050698295.1 Rubrobacteraceae bacterium
CATCAAAGGGATCCTGGGCATAGCGCCCGTGATCGAGGGCGAGGTAAACGTTGCGGGGCGCAAGGTGGACCGGAAGTCGCGTCGCCGCATAGGCTACGTCCCCCAACGCGAGGACGTGGACTGGAAGTTCCCCGTCAGCGCCTTCGACGTCGTGATGATGGGAAGGGTGCCTTCGATGAAGCTCTTTCGCCGTCCATCCTCCGAGGACGAAAAGCTCGTCCGAAAAGCATTGAACGACGTCGGGATGGCGAATAACTCCGACAAGCGGATCGGGGAGTTCTCCGGCGGCCAGCAGCAGAGGGTCTTTCTGGCGAGGGCTTTGGCTCAGGGCGCGGAAGTCCTCCTCCTCGACGAGCCCGTATCGGGCGTTGACGCTCCTTCTCAGCGGGAGATATTCGACTTGCTTCATGCTCTTCGAGGAGAAGGCAAAACCATCATCGTCACCACCCACGACCTCTCCTCCGTCGCCGAGCATTTCGACCTCGCGCTGCTCTTGAACAGGCGCGTCGTCGCCGTCGGGAGACCCGATGAAGTCTTCACGACGGAGATACTCAACGAGACCTACGACAGCAACCTCATGATCCTGAAGTTGGGGGACCGGACGCTCGCCATCGAAGACACCCACCACCATCCGCACCGCCATGATTGAGTACCTCCTCGAACCATTGAGCTTCGGCTTTATGCAGCGCGGGCTCCTGGCCTCGTGCCTGGTCGCCATCGTCTGCGGCGCCCTGGGGAGCTTCGTCGTGCTCAAGGGACTCGCATTCATCGGGGACGCTCTGGCTCACGCGAGCTTCGGCGGGGTCGCTCTCGCCTTCGTCCTCGGCGCGAACGTCTACATCGGGGCGTTCGTCTTCGCGCTGGCGACGGCGCTCGGCATCGGGGTGCTCAGCCGGGGCGGGCGGGTAAAGGCCGACACGGCGATAGGCGTCCTTTTCTCCGGGACTTTCGCTTTCGGCATCCTCATCGTCAGCAGCCTCGAAGCGTACACGACGGACCTTTTCGGCTACCTCTTCGGGGACGTGCTCTCCATAACGTCGCTCGACCTGGCGACAATCATAGTCTCCGGCGCGGTGGTTCTGGCCTTGATCCTCACCTTCTACCGCCAGCTCCTCTTCGTCGCCTTCGACCCGACGGTGGCGGCGGCCTCCGGCATCCCCGCCCGCGCCCTCGAATACCTGCTCCTCGCGCTCCTCGGCGTGACGATAGTGACGGCGCTTCAGGCCGTCGGAATAGTCCTCGTAGTCGCGCTTCTGGTGACTCCCTCGGCGACGGCGTATTTGCTCACGAAGCGGTTTCACACGATGATCTTCGCGAGCATGGCCATCGGATGCCTCTCGGCCCTCCTCGGCATCTACCTCTCCTACTACCTCGACGTTGCATCCGGAGCCGCCATAATCCTCACCGCGACCGCCCTCTTTTTCCTCGCCCTCATCTTCACCGGACGCAACCGCAAAAAGCTCACGGACGTTCACTGGGAATAAGAACCGCCGCAGGCGGAGCATCGGCCACCGAGGGCGTACTGGACGATCATCCACTCGTACTCCGTCAGTTCCTCCCCAAGCTCGAGCCTCGCGAGAGCGGCCTCGACCCTCCGATCAATCTCTCGCTGGTCCATGATCCCACCTCCGTATCGTTCCAACGCCTTTATAGTCCTCATGCCATGTAAAATCTAACAATATATCATTATCAAATAAGGTTAAAAGGATTGGGGCGAAGGTTGGGTGGATCGTTGGAATACTGGTATCATCGGGGGACTATGAGCACACCGCAGAGACTCGAAGAGATCATTGAGGAATTCAGCGAGGCTCCGGCGTCGTTCAAGCTGCCGATGCTGCTGGAATATTCGAAGAAGGTTCCGCCGTTGCCGCCGCATCTCGAAGGTCGGCGGGAGGAGATGGAGCAGGTGCATGAGTGCCAGACGCCGTTTTTCCTCGCGGAGGACATAGACGGCGAGGGGCGGGTGACGATGTACTTCGACGCGCCGGAGCAGGCTCCGACGACGCGGAGCTTCGCGGGTGTCGTGTACGAGGGGCTTAACGGGCTTACGGTCGAGGAGATCCTCGCCACGCCCGACGACTTTTATACCCGTATGGGTTTGTCCGAGGTCGTCTCTCCGCTTCGGCAGCGCGGGATATCGGCGATACTCTGGCGATTGAAGAAGCGCATACGCGCCGATATGGAGGCACGGCAGGCGAGTTGACTTTTAGCTGCCGATCGGAATAAGGGCATGGCCGGGCGCGTTTTCATTGGGGTGATACGGTTGTACCAGCGATTCGTGTCGCCTTTGTTCCCGCCTTCGTGCCGTTTCACGCCCTCGTGTTCACGGTACGCCGTCGAGGCCATCCGGAAGCGCGGGGCGTTCAAGGGCTCCTTGCTTGGCATATGGCGGATACTCCGATGCAACCCGTTTTGCAAGGGTGGCCACGACCCGGTTCCGTAGCCGATGGTTCGATGGTTCTTTGGCGAGGTCGGATCCGATCCCTCCGCTGTGTTTGCCAAAATGATAATGCGGGATCGGGACGGGGTGGGTCGTGGTAGTATTTCGGCATGGCTGTAAAGAGGAGGACGAGGCAGCGGGAGGCGATACTCGGTGTGATCGAGGGTTCGGACGGCCCTTTGTCGGTGGGGGAGGTGCATGAGACGGCGGGGCGGAAAATCCCCGGCCTGGGCATTGCAACGGTCTACCGGAACATAAAGCTTCTCAAAGAGGAAGGTCAGATCGTCTCGGTCGAGCTTCCGGGTGAGGAGCCTCGCTACGAGCCTGACGGGCGAGGGCATCATCACCATTTCCGGTGCATGGAGTGCGAGAGAACTTTCGACCTCGAAGGATGTCCGGTCGGGATACCCGAGGGAACGACGCTCCCCGGCGGATACAAAGTCGAGGCTCACAGTTTGACTTTGTATGGACGCTGTTCGGCCTGTTCCGGCTAGCCGAGCCAGATCCCTAGAAGAACGACTTCGAGTCCGAATACGATCAAGACCGGCGTCGCCGCCTTCGAGTTCTTTCGAGCATAGAGCGTCGGGGCCATCAGCCAGCCGAAGGCCAGGCCGCCCACCAGGCCGCCGATGTGCGCCGTGTTGCTGATGTTCGCTATCGAGAAGCCGAGATAAAGGTTGATGGCGAGGAGGATGAGGAGCTGCCGGATCAGGGGATTTTGCCACGAGAACGTCCCCTGACGCATCGAGAAGCCCAGGATGCCGCCAAGCAGTCCGAAAATAGCTCCCGAAGCCCCAACCGCCGGTGTCTGGAAGTCGCCGAAGTACAAATAGGCGATGCCACCGGACAACCCGCTCAGAAAGTACATCGCGAAAAAGCGTCCCCTCCCGAACGCCGACTCCGCGAAGGAGCCGAGGAAATACAGCGAGAGCATGTTGAAGCCCAGGTGGATGAATCCGGAGTGGAGGAACATGCTGGAGACCAGCCGCCAGACCTCGTCCTGGGCGACGAGAGCGGGGATCAGGGCTCCGCGGAAAAGGACCTCCGAGGGCTGGAACATGAGGGCTTCATTCCAGGTGGCATAGGCCGTCCCGGCGAGCGTCACGCCCGCGTAGACGAGGACGCAGGCGGAGATCAGGGAAAAGGTCACCGGCAGGCGGGAGAGGCTGTTCAAGTCGGGGCCGGCTCTTATCCGAAGCGGCCCGGCTTGCGGTCTTTGACCTCGCGCACCGAGTCCCCGACCTGAACCTGGGAGAGGTCTTTCAGCGGGCCGCCGATCATTGACTCGAGGTCATCGTCGTCGCCCTGTCCCTGCGGGTTCATGCCGAATCCCTGGACGCGGACGTCGTCGCCGAACATCTGACCGAAGATGCGCTGGAGCTGCTCCTGCATCTCGCCCATGTCCATCGCCCCGAACGGCGTCTGCTGCTCTACCTGGAGCTTCGCGATGGCGAGGCGGTCTTTTACCTCGGTGACTTCCGCTCTCGCCTTCACGTCTTCCACCATGCCGAGCGTTTCGCCGGTGTCCGGGTCCCAGACCTCCTCGCCGCCTTCGGAAAAGACCTCGAAGGTCATCCCCTGGCGGACGCTGTCTATCCGTCCGCGGTTTATCACGATCTGGTTGTTGTTCAGGATTTTCGCTACTTTGCCCTCGACCGCCATGCGGTACAGTACCTCCGTTTCGGGTTTGCGTCCGGCTGATTATATCGTCCCCGGCGAACGACTCTGTTTCGGGCTAGAATCCTCGTCATGCCAGAACGAACGAACCGTATCGGACGACACCTGCCGACCTCAACCGGACTCAAGAACACGCTGCAAAAAGCCGAGGAACAGGGCTGCGAGACGATTCAGATCTTCGTCTCGAACCCGCAAAGCTGGGCTGACCCGGTTCCAAGACCGGACGCGGAGGCGTTTTCAAAGGGGATCGAAGACCTCGACATCTCCCCGGTCGCGGCCCACTCGAAGTACCTCATCAACCTCGCATCGAAGCACGAGGATCAAAGAGACAGGTCCGCGAACGCCCTCGCCCGCGAGCTCGTCGCCGCCGGCATTCTCGGGGTGGACCTCGTCGTGGTCCATTCCGGCAGCCACGGCGGAGAGGGAAGGGAGAAGGGCATGGACCGCCTCGTCGCCGGACTCGACCGCGCGAGAGAACTGGCCGCCGGGTTCGCCGGAGGTTCATCTATCGCCGAGCCCATCGTCGAGAACTCGTGCGGGGCGGGAACCCAGCTCTGCTCCGACTTCGATTCGCTCGCCTCGGTGTTGCGGAGGGCGGGTGTCCGGTGCTGCTTCGACACGTGCCACGCATTCGTCTCCGGCCACGACCTCACCAGTCCGGAAGCGGCGGAAGAAACGGGTGTCGAGGTCCGCGAGAAGCTCGATGGGCGCATCGCCCTGATCCACCTCAACGACGCCAGAAACGAGTTCGGGAGTCGCAGGGACGGGCACGCCAGGATCGGGGAAGGGATGGTTCCCGTGGAGTCGTGGCCGGAGTTTTTCCGGGGTCTTCCCGGTGTTCCGGTCGTCATGGAGACGCCGTATGCGACGCCGGAGGCGGACGCGGAGCAGGTCCGGTTGGTCAAAGAATTGGCCGGCGGGTTGCGTATTGGGGCCGAGAGGTTATAAAATCCGGGTTGTGACTACCGTGGAGATAGCCCCGAGCAGTCAAAAAGGAGACCTCCTCTCCGCCATCGGCGAGACTCTTCGCGCCGAGCGCAACAAGCGCGGCCTCACCCTCAAGCAAGTCGCCGAGGGAGCGCACGTCTCCGTCTCGTACCTCGCCGAAATAGAGCGGGGGGAGAAAGACCCCTCGTCCAGGGTCCTGGAGAGCATCTCAGAGGGGCTCGACGTCGAGATCAGCGAGCTTCTCACCAAGATCGCCGCTTCCCTGGAGCCCGCTCAGGTCGTCTCCGTCGCGGATTCTCTGGCAGCTTGACGGCTTCGCTTTTCTGGGCTTCAGACCAGGAAGTACGCCAGAAGTACGCTTATCGTGTTGTATCCGGCATGAGCCACGAAGCTCGCGGTGGTGTTGATGTGTTTTCTGAGGAGGCCGAGGCCGAAGGAGAGCAGGAGCACGTAGCCGAGCAGCAGCGACGGACCGTACTGGACGTGGAGCGAGGCGAAGAGGATGGAGGTGAAGACGATGCCGAGCGCGGGCTGCAGGGCACCCCGGAAGAGAGTTTCCTCGCCGAGTCCCGCTCCGACGCCGATGAGGAGGGCGAAGAGTATCGCTGAGATGGGATTGAGTCCCTGTGGGCTGAACAGGTTCTCGGAGAGTTCTCCGACTTGAGAATACAGGTCCGGCTGGAGCGCGGCGAAGAGGGCGTCGGCGGCGAAGGAGAGGCCGAGCGCCGCGGCTACGAACAAGGAGATCGCGCCGAAGTGTTTCATGGAGATCTTGCCGTATCCGAGACGTTCGATGGTCTGGCGCGGGTTTCGCCTGAAGAAGATGCCGACGCCCATCGCCGCGACGATGACGAAGGGGAGCTGGCTCGACAGGATCACGATCGGGGACACCCTGCCGTCCGGGAAAAGAGATGCCACATCCGGCTCCTGGGTAAAGATGAGAAAGCTCACGACGTTGTTCGCCAGAATCATCGTCGAGAGCCAGAGCGCGAGCGTGATCGGCGGGTCCGCCCAGAACTTCCTTTCGGGGCCGCTCCCGACCACCCTTCTCAGGAGTGGAACGCAAAGCGCGACGCCCGCCATCCCGGCCACGAGCGCGGTGGCGCCCGCCGCGGCGAAGGCGATCTGCTCGGTCGTCGAGACGTTCGCTTCAGCTTCCGAAGCCGCCAGCAGAAAGCCTATCCCCGCGAAGGCGCCCACGAGCGAGACGAGCAGCGAGCAGGCCAGAAGCACGACGAAGAGCGCGATGGCAGGCGGGACGCCGGAGCGTCCCGCCTGCGCGAGAAGCCCGAGCCCGCCCACGATCAAGGCCAGAACCAGCGTGAAGACGGCAATCGCCATCCGAATAACCTTTCTAAAGGCAAAGTCGAACTCAGCGTTTACGCGAGAGAGGGTAGCATAGGGGCGAAGCTCGGAACGTAAGAGAAAAAGGACCGCGACCGGGAAAGGGAAAGAAGGCAACCATCGCGGTCCCTCTATTCATCCGAACCGCGCGTGATCCGTGGTTCGGAAGCGTCTCCTGGGCCTGAAGGGGGAGTGCCCATTGCCAAACAATATACCCGAGGGAAATTACATGACCGCTACTCGTCGGTTACATTTTGGTAACAAGCCTGCGCTCCCGGCGCGGAGGCTGGCGGCTGACAGCTTTCATTCACGGGTCTCGGTTCTCCGGGCTTTCGAGACCCTTGATGATCGGACCAAGCTCTTCGTCCCTGGAGGATTCGAACTGCTCCAGAGTCTCCGCTTCGCGGGCTATGTCCGCGAGGCGTCCGGTGAGGCCGCTTCCGCCTTTGGCGGCGAGCATCTTCCATCCGAGCAGGCGGTAGACGTGTTCCAGGCTTTCGTTTCCGCCGCCGCTCTCCAGAAACTCTTCCAGGATCGCGTGTAGTTTGTCGGCCTCGCTATGGGAGAGGGGTAGCGCTATGTCGGGTTCCTGAGAAGTCAGTGGACTTTCTCCACGTAGATTCTGTCCTGCGTTATGACGACTTGCAGGTCTTCTGGCTCGCCGCGGAGGTAGCCGCGCCATTCGCGCTCGAAGACCTCCGACTCCCAGGCATCCGTCTCGATGGCGATGCCGTCCTCGATCAGATCCAGGACGGCCCGATGCTCGGAGAGCTGGCCGCGCCTGACCGGGTCCCGACGATATATGGAGTTGCGCGAGCGGAAACTCTGCACGCTCGAAGAAGTCGTGTTGAGCTCCTGGGAGATCCAGGCATCACTCCGGCCCTCGTCCACCCACCTTCGTATCTTCGCCGCGTGAGGCTTTAGCGCGACCCTTCTAGTGCCCAAGTCACCGCTCCTTCACCCGAACCTGCATATACTTGCGTTCTAGGTTATATGTACCACTTTTTGTTACCCGCCGCCATATATTCGAGAGACGTTGTGGCGATCCGGACGTCAGGATCGGCTTCGCTCGGCTATCCACTCCGCCGCCGCGAGCCCGGAGAGGGACGCTCCTTCGACCTTCGGCTCGCCGAAAGCGTCTCCCGCGAAGACGAGGGGAGGGTCTTCCACGGCGACGAAGAAGCGCTCCGGGCAACCCTGCGTCACCCAACTGTAGCGCCACCGCGCCGCTGAGGTCTCGACGACTTTAGAGGCGAAGTCTTTGCCGAGGATCTCTTCGGTGAAATGCAGCAGGGAAGCAGATACCTCCACATCCGGCGCGTCGAAATTCCGGCGGCTCCATTTGGGGCCGGCGTGGATGGTGAGGGATGGTACTTCGGAGATACCCTTTCGGTCGTTGTCCGAGACCCAGTCGAGCGGCTCGCCCTTGATCTGGACGCCACCCGGCTCGGGAAGCTCCGCCGGGCCATCGAGTACGGCCATGAGCGCGACGCACGGGTCGTATGAGATGTCCCGCAACTCCTCGCGCTTGCAGGTCGGAACCTCGCCCCCGACCAGCGCCAGCGACTGCGGGACCGGCGGCGTCATGAGCGCCGCGTCAGCGGCCTCCTTCTCGCCTGACTCCACGCGAACCTCCCATCCGCCGTTCAAGCGTGTGATCCCCGCGACGCGCTCGCTCGTTCGGACGTCGAGCCCTCGGGCGAGGAACTTCGGCACCGAGGCCATCCCGCGCGAGCCGCGGTAGCGAGGATAACCGTCCCGGTTGTGGTTTCCTTCCGCGTCGGCGAAGCCCCGGCTCCACTCGCGGGCCGCTCCGAATTTCACCCAGGTCGCGACGAGGTCTTTGAACTTCTCGCTCCTCGCGGTGAAGAACTGGGCTCCGTGGTCGAAGGTCCCGCCCCCGACGCGGCGGGTCGCCATTCTCCCACCGACCTCGCGCCCCCCGTCGAAGATGACGACTTCCCATCCGGCGGAGATGAGTTTATTAGCGGCGAGAAGTCCTGAGACGCCGGCTCCGACGATCACGCAGCGTTTCGTCATCCGGCTAGCCTCTCGCGTCGTGTTGGGACGTGGGATTCAGGGGCGAGTCGATGCCGAGGACCTGTCCCGAGATTCGGGGCTGTTCGAGCAGCCACTCTATCGCGGCGGCGACGTCTTCCGGATCGACGAGACCGGGGGCGACGGCGTTGAAGCGGAGGCCGCGAGGCATGTACGTGGACGCGGAGGAGAGCGTCAGCCCGATCACGGCGGCTTTCGCAGCCGCTATCGCCTCGTGGTTCGCAAGTCCCGCGCGCCCGGCGTCCGAGGACATCAGGACGACGGAACCGCCCTCGTCCATGTACCTCACCGCCGACCGGATAGTGTTGAACGCCGTGTTCACGTTGAGGGCCATGACCTCCGCGAACTCCCTGTCGCAGGTCTTGTGCGCGGGCTTGAGAAGGAACGAGCCGACGCAGTTCACGGCCCCGTCGATCCGTCCGAACTCCGACTTCGCCGCCTCGAAAACCCGGTCAACCGCTTTCTGGCTCGTCGCGTCGAGGGAGATCGAAGTCGCGTTCGTCTCCGCCGCGAGATTGTCCAGCTTCTCTTCGTCGCGGGCCGCGACCACGAGCTTCGCTTCCTTCGCGGATAGGCGTTCGCACACCTTCCAGCCGATGCTCCCCGTAGCGCCGAGGACCACGTAGACCGGGTTCGTCTCGTTACCCATGAAATTGCTCTCCTTTCGGGGTTTCGTGGAGGTTCGCGGCGCGCCGGATGGAGTCGAAGTGAATTTCGACGGTGTCCGCGACCTCTTTCGCGTAGCCGCCGGCCATCACCAGCGCGACCGGGATGTCTCGTTCCCGGAGGGTTTCGAGTACCATCCTGTCTCGCTCTTTGAGACCTTCCTTCGTCACCGAGAGGCGTCCGAGGCGGTCATCCTCGAACGGGTCCGCGCCGGCGAGGTAGATCGCAAGCCCGGCATCCGAAGCCCCGAGGGCTTTTTCGAGCCCCCATTCGAGGGCTTTGAGGTACTCTTTGTCTTTTGTTCCGTCCGCGAGCTCGATGTCGAGGTCGCTTTGTTCTTTGTGGAACGGGAAGTTCCTCGCGCCGTGGATGGAGAACGTGAAGATGGAGTCGTCCCCGGAGAGTATGGACGCCGTCCCGTTCCCCTGATGCACGTCGGTGTCCACGATGACGACCCGCTCGACGAGGCCCACGCTTTGCATTTCCCTCGCGGCTATCGGCGCATCGTTGAAGACGCAGAAACCTTCTCCCCGATGGGCGAATGCGTGGTGCGTCCCGCCCGCGAGGTTCGCGGCGAAACCTTCATCGAGGGCGGCCAGGCAGGCGCCGATGGTGCCGCCGGAGGCGCGTCTCGAACGTTCGATCATGCGCTCCGACCACGGGAACCCGATGCGCCGAACCTCTTTGTCCGTCAGCTTCCCGGTCTTCGCCCGTTCCAGATAATCCCGGTCGTGAGCCCGGAGTATTTGTTCGTCCGTCGCCGCGTCGGGGACTTTCAATTCGCCGGGGGCGCAGATGCCGGACTGCTCGACCTTTTCGCGGAGCATCGAGTACTTGACCATGGGGAACTTGTGCCCCTCGGGCAGCGGCAGCACGAAACGGTCGCTGTAAAAAACTTTCACGCTCTCGACTCGGCGTAGTTCAAGCTCTCCTCCGGACGGTGGCCCGACGAAAAGTGTACTTCCCCGATGCCGGATGTCGCCACTCCCGACCCTCGTCGCTGTGGTAGCGTTTAACCAGCGTGGAGAATTCTCCTCAAGAGAAACTGTCTCTGGAAGAGCCGGGGGTTGTATCTCCGCCGGAGCCCGGTCTCTACCTCGGGACCTCCGGCTGGTCGTACGCCGACTGGGAGGGAACCGTTTATCCCGAAAACCTGCCCGCCGGAGCCCGCCTCTCCGAGTACGTCAAGAAATACGCCACCGTCGAGATCGACTCGACGTTTTATGGAACTCCTCGTCGCTCCACAGTCGAAAAATGGCGCGAAATCTCACCCGAAGGTTTCCTCTTCGCGGCGAAGTTTCCGCGGGAGATCACACACGAAAAGACCCTCTCCGGGTGCGAGGACCTCGCCCGTTCTTTCGTCGAGACGATGGAATTGCTCGGAGACGGACTCGGCCCGCTCCTCATCCAACTCCCGCCCTCCTTCGACGTGAACGGGATGGGAGTTTTGGAAGACTTCTTGAATGATCTCCCCGACGGCTTCCGCTATGCCGTGGAGGTGCGGCATAAGAGTTGGGTCCGCTCGGACCTCCCGAAGATGCTCGAAGAGCATAACGTCGCCCTCACGCTCATAGATTACCCTCGGATGCCGCGCATGGAGGCGGCGACCTCGGAGTTCGTATACATCCGCTGGCTCGGAGACAGGCGGGAGTTCCCGTCGGGACACGCGGAGCCGAAGCGGGATCGGAGCGAAGACCTCCGGTGGTGGTCGGAACGGATCGAGCGTTTCCTGAGCGAGGAGCGCGAGGTCTTCGCGTACGCCAACAACCACTATCAAAACCACTCGCCTTCGACGCTGGAGCAGTTCTTGAAGGAGTATCGCGGGAGATGACGATACCCGTCGTCTTCAGCACCGGCTCTCTGTACTCGTTCGGGCTCGACCGTATCTTCGGCTGGATCTCCGAAGCAGGATACGATGGTGCCGAGGTGATGATGGACGACCGATGGGACACGCACCAGGAAGACTATTTGCGAGAGCTTTCGGAGAAGCACGGTGTCCGGATAATGGCTCTCCACCCGCCGATCTTCGAGGGGGTGTGGCGACTTTCGGCGGGAGAGACGCTCGTTCGGGTGGCGCGACTCGCGAAGGCCCTCAACATCCCGACGGTCGTCGCCCATCCGCCGCGGCCCGGAAAACTCCGGGAGTGGCGGGAAGGCCCATTGCGCGAGGCGCGCGAAGAAGGCGTAACCGTCGCCGTCGAGAACATGCCGAAGAGCGGGCCTCGCGGGTTCCTCGGCCTCGGAGGTCAGGGAAGCTCGCATTCGCCGGAGCACTTCGACGGGATGGGGGAGATCGCATTCGACACGAGTCACGTCGCCGCGAGCCGCCTCGACTTGATGGATACGTACTCGAAGCTATCCGAACGTCTCCGGCACGTCCATCTCTCGGACTCGGACCTTTCCGGCGGCGACCAGCACAAGTTTCCCGGAAAGGGACGCTTGCCTCTGCGTCCGTTCCTCGCCGCGCTCGCGGAAGACGATTACCCCGGCATCGTCAGTCTCGAACTCAAGCCCTTCCAGACGGGCGCTCCCGACCCGGCGAAGGTTCTGAATCGGATGCGCGAAGCTCTTTCGTATACGCGGCGCGGTCTGGGGGCACGCCCATGATAAGCTCTTCACGGTCTGACGAATCTGCAAAATCTAAGGAGAAACTCGATGAGAGACGAGCGGTTGGAGAAGCTGGCGCGGGTGCTTGTGGATTATTCGCTCGGGGCGGAGGAGCGTGATCAGGTCGTGCTGTCCGGCGGCGTCGCCGCCGAGCCTCTCATAAAAGAAGTCTACGCGAGGCTTTTGCAAGTCGGGGCTATTCCGGTCCCGCAGGTGCGATTGCCCGGAATGCCGGAACTCTTTTTCGAGAACGCCCACGATTTCCATTACGAGGAGACGCCAAAGATAACCCGTTCCATCTACGAGCAGGCCGATGGATTCGTCTCGATCATGGCCCCAACGAACACGAGGGCGCTCGCGAACGTGGACCCATCGAAACAGCAGGCTCTCGGCAAGAGAGACCGCGAACTGACCGACCTGGTCATTTCCCGCGAACGTTGGATCCTCACCCTCTTCCCAACGGAAGCCCTAGCCCAGGAATCGGACATGAGCCTGCGAGATTATGAGGAATACGCCTTCGAAGCGATGGCCCTCAACGAAGACGACCCGGTAGCCTTCTGGCGAAGCAAGGCCGCCGAACAGGAGAAGCTGAAGGAAAGACTCGAGCAGGCGAAAGAGATACGAATCGTCGGCCCGGAGACTGACCTGACTCTTTCGGTGGAAGGTCGCGCCTTCATAAACTCCGCCGGGACCCACAACATGCCCTGCGGCGAGGTCTTCACCGGCCCCGTCGAGGACTCGGCGAACGGTCACGTCTACTTCGGTATTCCGGCGACCGCCGGAGGCCGCGACGTATCAGGCGTCCGTTTCCGCTTCGAGGACGGCAAAGTCGTCGAGGCGACCGCCGAAAAGGGACAGGAATACCTCGACTCGATGCTCGACGCCGACTCGGGGGCCAGGTATCTCGGAGAACTCGGCATTGGAACGAACTACCATCTGCCCCGCGCCACGAAGAGCATCCTCTTCGACGAGAAGCTCGGCGGGACGGTGCATCTCGCCATCGGACGCTCGTACGAGACGACCGGCGGCAAGAACGAGTCGAGCGTCCACTGGGACCTCATCACGGACCTCCGCGAAGGCGGCGAACTCTACGCCGACGGAGAACTCGTCCAGAAAGACGGTAAATTCCTCGAGTTCGACTTGGCGAAGTGACGGAGGCGATCCATGCGCTACGATGCGGTTTTCCTCGACGTTGACGGGACGCTGTTGTGGGTGGACCTGGATCTCGAGGGCTACGCGGCGGACCTCTCGCCGTATTCGGAGAACGATCTGACTGCGGAGGTTGCCTCCGGGCCGGTGCGGGAGAGCGTCCGCTCGCACATCAAGGAGAACATCAAATACCGGACGGTCGAGGAACTCAACGGTTTCAAACGCGAGAACGCGAAGAAGACGGCGAGCGCGCTCGGCGTGAAAGCTCCTCCCGACATCCTCGCCGTCGTCGCGGATCGCCGTATCTCCTTCAAACCATACTCGGAATCGGAGGCGGTATTGAAGGAGTTGAAGGACCTCGGGGTTCCGCTCTACGTCGTCTCTAACTGGGACGTGTTGCTGGAAGAAGTTCTGGACGACCTCGGGTGGCTCGGTTATTTCGATGGGGTCATCGCTTCGGCGGTCGTCGGGTCCGAGAAGCCGGACGGTTTCATTTTCGAGGAGGCTTTGCGCGTGAGCGAGGTGGAGCCGAACCGAGCCGTCCACGTCGGCAACGACGTCGTGGCGGACATCAAAGGCGCTGCTGGGTCAGGGATCGACACGGTCCTCATCGACCGTTCCGGCGACGCTTTCGCTCCGGCGGCGACTTTCGTCTTCCCGGATTTGAAGAGGCTCCCGGAACTGGTTCGGAGTTGACGTGAAAGAAGTGGACAAACCACGCATCGAACGGGCGGTGCGTGAGATCCTGTCGGCGATAGGCGAAGACCCGGATCGCGACGAGTTGCAAAAAACGCCGGAGCGCGTCGCGGAGGCTTACGAGCAAATCTTCTCTGGCCTGAGAGAAGACCCGGCGCGCTATCTCGAAGAAGCGTTCCCCGGAGATTACGAGGATACCGTCCTCATCCGGGACGTTCCTCTGGTTTCACAGTGCGCCCATCACCTCGTCCCATTCGTTGGCAGGGCGCACGTCGGGTACGTGCCGGATGGGAAAGTCATCGGCCTTTCGGAAATCGCCAATATCGTCGAGGCGTACGCGAGGCGCCCGCAAATTCAGGAACGTCTCACCGCTCAAATCGCCGACCTCCTCCACGAAGGTCTCTCATCTCGCGGTTCGATGGTCGTCATCGAAGCCGAACAGCTTTGCATGACGCTTCTCGGAGCGCAAAAACCCGGGAGCATCACCGTCACGAGCGCGGCTCGCGGCGTCTTCGAGGAAGAGGGAAAGAGGGCGGAGTTCATGGCTTTGATCTCCCGTCGCTGAATCATCGGGTGGAAACTTCCGTCTTTTCTTTCTCCGGTACACCGGCGAGGGCGGCGCCGGCTATGCCGGCTTCGTTGTGCATTTTGGCGACGACGACTTCGGTGCGGGTCGTGAGCTCGTCGAGGAACTTCCCGGACTTTTTGCTCGTGCCGCCGCCGAGGATGATCAGGTCCGGCCAGAGGAGGGCTTCGATCTTTTTCAGGTACTCGTCGAGCCGCCGGCCATATTTTGTCCAGCCCATGTTCTTCTTTTTCCTGGCCCGATCACTCGCCCGCTCCTCGGCGTCTTTGCCCCGGATCTCGATGTGGCCCAACTCGGTGTTCGGCATGAGGCGTCCGTCCACGAAGAGCGAGGTCCCGAGCCC
>JBOHBL010000034.1:0-1092 GCA_050698295.1 Rubrobacteraceae bacterium
GCTCTGATCTTCCCTTCTTTCGTCGGGGTGGCGATGGGAGCGGAGGTCCTGCGCCTCGTGGACCCGCTCTATATTCGCCTCTTCGTCGGCGCGTTCGTGGTCTTCTCGGCGGGGCTTTTGCTCCGGGAGATCCGGATTCCGGGAGCAAAGACTCGCTGGGGACCCATCGTCTCCGGCTGGACGAGCGGCGCGCTCTCGACCTCGACGGGCCTCGCCGCCCCTCCCATCGTCCTCCTCCTCGCCTCCCGCGACTACGCCAAACATTCCTTCCGGGGCTCCAGCGCCCTCTTTTTCCTCTTCATGAGCGCCTTCGGCCTGATCACACTCGGCTTCCGCGGCCTTATCGAAACGAACGACGTCCCACTCGCCCTGCTCCTCATCCCTTTCGCCATCGTCGGCAAAGCCCTCGGAACCGCGCTCCTCAACAGGATCTCCGAAACTTCCTTCCGTAAACTCACCCTCGTTTTCACCTTCGTCACCGGAGCCCTCGGCGTCGCCACCGCCGCCTATGCGCTGATGTGAAAATTGTCATAGTCGAAGTGGACACCTGCGGAGGGTTTGCTAGTATGGAAAGGCAAGCGGAAGCAAGGAGAAGCCACGTCCGAGGAGACTGCGGAGCCATCCTGTCGGATGGTCGAGGAGCATTGGGAATTTTCGGGACCTGAAAGCGGTTGCCTGTGAGGAGGTTCGACTCGACGGGGAAGTTCGCGTTTGGGGCGTTGTTGATCTCGCAGTTCGCCGCGACGACGGGGTTTATGTTCGTCATGCCGTTCATGCCGTTGTACGTGGAGCGACTCGGGGTGGAGAGCGCGGGTGACGCGGCGGCGTGGGCCGGGCTTTTGAACGCGGCGACGGCGGTCACGATGGCTTTGACCGCGCCCTTGTGGGGCAGGCTCGCGGACCGCTTCGGACCGAAGTCGATGTTGCTTCGGGCGACCATCGCGGGTTCGGTCGTCGTCGGGCTGATGGGGCTTGCGACGAGCCCGTGGCATTTACTGTGGCTCAGGCTTCTGCAGGGTTGTATGACGGGGACCGTCGCGGCGGCGACGTTGCTCGCTTCGGAAACCGCGCCGGCGGGAAGAGAAGGGAGCC
>JBOHBL010000035.1:0-2443 GCA_050698295.1 Rubrobacteraceae bacterium
TCGCTCTCGAAGCGAGGACGCGCCAATCGCACATTTACGTCGCCGAAGCCGCTCGCACACGGGTTTATGGAGGGGACGAGCTTCTTTCGTGCGAGCGGAGCCTTTATCAAATGCAGGATTATATCCATCAGGTTCTCGCCTTCGAGGTCCGGGAGAAAGCACCGGTTCGCGTCGAGAAGATGGTGGCTTTTTATACGTCGCGGGACTATGCGATCAACGAGCCTCTCTCGAACGCGGGGAAGGCGGCGGGCCGCTTCGGGACGTTCGCGGAGTCCTTCGAGCGGCACTCGCGGGCGTGGGACGAATTGTGGGACGCATGCGACGTGCGGGTTCCGAACGACGAGCGGGTCGAGCTTTTGCTCCGGCTCCATATTTCGCACGTCCTTCAAGTTTGCTCCCCGCACACCGCCGACCTCGACGCCGGGGTTCCGGCCCGCGGGCTGAACGGCGAGGCGTATCGGGGGCATATATTTTGGGACGAGCTTTATATATATCCGTTCCTCAATTTCCGGCTGCCGGAGATCACACGCGAACTCCTCATGTACCGTTACCGGAGGATGGACGAAGCCCGCGCGGCGGCGAAGGAGGCCGGGTATGAGGGGGCGATGTATCCGTGGCAGAGCGGGTCGGACGGGCAGGAAGAGACGCAAGTCGTGCATCTCAACCCGAAGTCGGGGAAGTGGGAGCCGGATCTCTCGCACAACCAACGACACGTCAGCGCGGACATCTTCTATAACGTATGGCGCTACTTCGAGGCGACCGGAGACATCGAATTCCTCTCCGACCACGCCGCCGAAATGATGCTCGAAATTGCCCGTTTCTGGGCGAGCATCGCCCACCTCGACGAGGAGCGAGGCCGGTACGAAATCCACGGCGTCATGGGACCGGACGAGTTCCACGAGAAATACCCCGGCTCCGACGAGGAGGGACTCCGAAACAACGCATACACGAACGTTATGGTCGCATGGCTGTGCGACATAGCCCGGAAGGTTCTCGACCTTCTTCCGACACAACGTCGCGAGGCTTTGCGGGCGAGGATCCACCTCACCGACGGGGAAGTCCATACGTGGGAAGAGATGAGCGAAAAGATGTTCGTCCCCTTCCACGGCGACGGCGTCATAAGCCAGTTCGAGGGATATGAGAACCTCGAAGAACTCGACTGGGAGGCGTATCGAAAGAAGCACGGAAACATACAACGCCTCGACCGCATCCTCCGGGCCGAGGGCGACGACCCGGACAAATACAAGCTCACGAAGCAAGCCGACGCCGTCCTCCTCTTCTTCCTCTTCTCGCCGGAGGAACTCGAAGAAATATTCGACCGCCTCGGCTACGAGTACGCGCCGGAGATGGCCCGGAAAAACGTGGATTATTACGATGGGCGGACGTCGCACGGCTCGACGTTGAGCTTCATCGCGCACGCCGGGATTTTGGCTGGCATAGACCCGGGGAGTTCGTGGGAGCGGTACATGGTCGCGCTCGAGAGCGACATCGGGGACGTTCAGGGAGGGACGACGCAGGAAGGCATCCACATGGGCGTCATGGCCGGAACCCTCGACCTCATACAGCGCGGATACGCCGGATGCCACGTCCGCGACGATACCCTCCACTTCGACCCGAAGCCCGTCGAAAGCCTCGACGGCATGTCGTTCCCGATGCGCTTCCGGGGCGCGCTCCTCGATGTGTCCCTCGAAGCGGGGAAATTGACCGTCGCCGTCGAGGATGGGGGATCGGGGGGTTCGGTCAAAGTCGTCGTCGGGGATGAGGCGAAGGAGATAAAAGCCGGAGGGAAGCACACCTTCGGGGGATAAAGGAAGGAGCGGGCATGGTGGAGCGGATCGTGGTATTCGGCGCGACGGGGGATTTGGCGGCGCGGTATCTCATACCGGCCCTCGCCAAGCTCCACGAAGAAGGCAAGTTGCCGGACGGCGTCAAAATCATCGGCGTGGACCGGAGGGAATGGGAGGACGACGACCGCGGTTTCCGCGAGATGGTCGTGGACAGCCTCGAACGGCACGCGGCGAACGTATCCGCCGTCGCCCGCGCTCGGATGGCCGACGAAGTCATCGAGTATCGCCGCGCCGACGTGACCGACGCCGAGAGTGTGCGAGAGGCTCTCGCTCCGCTCGACGCGCCGATCCTCGCGTACCTCGCGCTCCCGCCCGCCGTCTTCGTCCCGACCCTCGAAGCCCTCAAAAAAGCGAATTTGCCCGAGGGGAGCCGGGTCGCCATCGAGAAGCCTTTCGGGGTGGATCTCGAATCCGCGCGGGAGCTCAACGGTTTGTTGCACGAGTTCCTCCCCGAGAAGTCCATCTTCCGCATAGACCATTTCCTCGCGTGGCAGCCGTTTCCCACGATCATGGGCCTCCGCTTCGCCAACGGCGTCTTCGAGCCGTTGTGGGATCGAAACTACATAGAGCGCGTCGAGATCGTCTGGGAGGAGACG